>NZ_JBEAIQ010000021.1:0-289090 GCF_040064335.1 Klebsiella sp. CN_Kp088
TCTGCGTTCTGCTCGCCGGCAGGCGGCCGCGCTCGTTGTATTCGGCTTTCTGCTGTGTAGATTTATCGGCAGGCTTTTCTCCCTTTTTATCATCCAGCCCGGGAAACTTTGGCGGTAAGCTGGCCACTTCTGCGGTGGAGGCTTTAACCGTGACCGGAGTGGCGCCGGTCTGGAAGGCCGCAATAAGCGCCTTCAGGGCATTCAGCGTGGAGTCTGCGGTGTCGGACATACAACTTCCTCCCTGATATGTTTGATAAGTATTTTCTGAGCTCTTTCCTTCCAGTCCGGTGGAGACTGAGGGACTGGATATTCAGGTTGACCTGGCTGAACCGGCCCCCCCGGGAGCACGCAGGAACGCACTATCCGCACCTTATCGCAGGGGAAAATATGCACATGAAAACCGCAGGCCTGACCCTTCTCCCAGCGTTCAATCGGCACGGTAATCGGCCCATGGTGCTGATAGTATTGTGAATAGTTGTCAGGCATATCGCTTAGCCTCATCCAGGAGTTAGGGTCGGAGGTCCAGGTGATTTTTGCCGTCAGCCCCGGGCGCCAGACATCTGGCACCATGACGCAGCAGAAGCCGCCGCCGCCGCCGTAGGAGTTCGCCCTTGGCCCGCCGTAGCCGTTCACCTGCACCGAAACGATGGCATCCGGGCCGTGGTTTAACAACGTTATGTCGGCGGCGCTCATGCCGTCGCGACGGTGATCGCGACAGGCCGTCAGCAGGCAGAGCAAAACGGCGGCCAGCACCGCCAGCCCGCCAGGTAAAATACGGATATGCTTTACCATTGATGTGTCCTTACAAATTTAAAGTGATGACTTATTAATAAATGACGTAATTAACTGCTTGTATTTATGCTAATAGATGAACCCCATATATAACTGGTAATGATATTTGTAGCGGTCAAATAAAATTGGTCGCTACAGACATTAATACCGGTTTTCCAGAGGTTAGAGCCGGGCAATATTAGTCAGCGGCGAATTGTGTATGCAGGCTGGCCGGGCAGCCCGGTTCCGTTTTTTTGTCCGAGGGATGTTCTGACTCTTTAACATACCCCTCCAGGTACTGCCTGGCGTAGTTACCTTCGGTCTGCGTTCTGCTCGCCGGCAGACGGCCGCGCTTGTTGTATTCGGTTTTCTGCTGCGTGGAGTTATCCGCGGGCGTTTTCTCCTTTTCATCATCCGGCCCGGGAAACTTCGGTGGTAAGCTGGCCGCTTCTGCGGTGGAGGTTTTAACCGTAACCGGAGTGGCGCCGGTCTGGAAGGCGGCAATAAGCGCCTTCAGGGCATTCAGCGTGGAGTCTGCGGTGTCGGACATACGATCTCCTCCTTAATATGATTTATAAGCACATTTTGCGCTTTTTTTAGTCCGTCAGCCTCAGGCTGTATCGGATATTCAGGGGCCGCTCGACCGTAGCAGGAACGCACTATCCGCACCTTATCGCAAGGGAAAATATGGATATCAAAACCACAAGCCTGCCATTTCTCCCAGCGTTCAATCGGCACGGTGATCGGTCCATGGTGCTGGTAGTGACTCGCATGATCGCCAGGGATATGTTTCGGGTCTATCCATGCGTTAGGATCGGAGGTCCAGGTGATTTTTGCCGTCAGTCCCGGCCGCCAGACATCCGGCACCATCACACAGCAGAAGCCGCCGCCGCCGCCGTAGGAGTTAGCGCCTGGCCCGCCGTAGCCATTCACCTGCACCGAAACGATGGCGTCCGGGCCGTGGTTTAAAACGGCTATATCAGCAGCGCTCATGCCGTCGCGACTGTGGTCGCGACAGCCCGTCAGCAGGCAGAGAAAAACGGCGACCAGCACCGCCAGTCCGCCGGGCAAAATACGGATATGCTTTATCATTGATGTGTCCTTACAAAAGAAATTAAATGCGTCGTTATTAAGAGATGACGTGATGACAGAATTATATTTTTGCTGATATATATACCTCCCGAATATTTGTGATAATGATATTTGTAGCGGTCAAATAAAATTGGCCGCTTCCGCGGTGGACGTTTTGACAGTGACCAGGGTGACACCGCTCTGGAAGGCGGCAATAAGCGCCTTCAGAGCATTCAGCGTGGAATCTGCGGTGTCGGACATACAACTTCCTCCTTGATATGTTTAAAAATGACGTTATCTGCCTTTTGATCCTCATCGGGCGCACGATGTATCGGATATTCCGGAGATGAGCGATCGTGACAGGAGCGTATAATTCTTACCTTATCGCAGGGAAAGAAATGCACTTCAAAACCGCAGCCCTGCCCCTTCTCCCAGCGCTCAATGGGCACGGTAATTGGCCCATGGCGCTGATAGTATTGCGAATAGTTGTCAGGCATATTACTGGATTTCATCCAGGCGTTAGGATCGGAGGTCCAGGTAATTTTTGCCGTCAGCCCCGGGCGCCAGACATCTGGCACCATCACACAGCAGAAGCCGCCGCCGCCGCCGTAGGAGTTCGCTCTTGGCCCGCCGTAGCCGTTGACCTCCACCGAAACGATGGCGTCCGGACCGTGGTTTAAGACAGCTATGTCGGCGGCGCTCATGCCGTCGCGACTGTGATCGCGACAGGCCGTCAGCAGGTAGAGAAAAACGGCGGCCAGCACCGCCAGCCCGCTGGGCAAAATACGGATATGCTTTATCATTAATGTGTCCTTACAGAACTAATAATCACCCATTAATTATCAAAAAGGAGGATGTTTCATTCCTCAAAGTGGCTTTCAAACCAGGAAGCTAAATCGCCGATAAAATTCTGCTGATGCGCCTGCCAACCGAGCTGCCAAAGAGTGTTAAATTTCTCCTCCTGGGTGGTAAAAAAGGTGCTGAATTTTTCAGAAACCGTAAATTGCTGGGCATCGATAGCGACATCCAGTTTCATCATTTGCTCATCGCTGAAATTAATCTTGATCGCCTCCGGGATCGTTGCCTGAACAGGCGAACACTCGCCTTCCAGCCAGCAGATCTTGTCGTCTCTATCGCGATAGCTCCAGACATAAACCGGTTCTAAAAACCATGCTTTTTGTTCTTCAGTGAGCACATGCTGCATCAGCAACGGGAACATGCGGGTATCGTAATAACGCACCAGGCCAGAACGGTCTTCCCATGCGCCGTCGGCCAGATTGCGCAGGTGGGCGGCGAGCGTTGAAAAACTCAGCGGTGAGAGGAAGATCAGCAGACCCGGCTTGCAGGAAAATGCGGCGATCAGATCGGCGATCCATTGACGATGCTGCCAGCAAGCTGGCTCAAGCCGCATCAATAAAGGCGCCATCTCCAGCAGCGGCTCTTCCGGTTGCCCCTGATAGAGTGAGAACCACTGCACCGGAGGAGAAAGTCTATTTAAGCCATCCAATAACGGGTTGTCTAAAACGCCTTGATCGGCAATGAGATAGACGTCGCGCAGCGCGAGTTTTCGCGCAAATTGTTCCAGCTTGCTCATCCATTCCTGATCCATTAACGCCATGTTCATTCCTTCTTGTCTTGAGGTTGCGGTGACGGGACTGCTGCGGTGACGATGCCTAGTGAGAGAGGGTGACGCGGATCGCGGGCGATCCAGCCGCAAGACTGATGAAAGTGGCGGGCAAATATCGCCGCCAGTGCGATGGTGATGAGCTGCTCCATCTGCCCCGTCTCACCCCAGTTTTCATCCTGCAGCAGTTGGTTGCTGTTCCAGCCGCTTTGCGCCAGTTCCGGGATTTGCGGTTGTGTGAATGCGATACAGGGATCGGGCGGACGTTCAGCCCCGCTTTGCTGCATTGCCCGCTGACAGACCTGCTGGATATTTTCCACCGCGGCGCCTTCATAAACCTCGCCGCGGGTCAGCCGCGCCTCCCCCTCCCGGGCCAGTAACCAGAGCGCGGCGGATTCCCCCGCCGGTCTCGCCGAATCCCCCGTCGCCGCCACCGACTGGCACCCCGCCACCAGAATGAAACATTCGTCGCAGGACTCATTAATTCGCGCGGTAATCTCCGATAAGCTGGCCTCGCCCTGCCAGGGTTCCGCCATATGCGGCAACTGAGCGGTGGGACAGCGCTTGCGCAGCTCGGCGCAAAATTCTCGCCACGCCGGTTCGCTGCCCTGCCAGTAACAGCCGCTCAGGCCGGGAAGTTGATGTTCGCCACGTTGCGCCAGCCATTGTTGCGCCAGCATTCGGGCTAGCTGCTGTTCACGCAGGTCGATATCCACGATGTCCGAGTGGATCAGCCGCAGCGCCCGCGCACCGGCCTCCAGTTTCTCTTTTGGCGCCTTGTGTTCTCGCTTCAGCAGCGTCTGCCAGCGCTCGGGTTCACATCCCACCGGCCCCAGCAGCACCGTTTCCACCAGCCCAACGCTATATTGATGCCGGGCCCACCACGTTTGATGATCGAAATCGATCAACCGCTGGTAGTACTGGGTGTAGTGAACCGACAGGCGGTAATAAAGCAGACGCAGCATCCAGATGATGAGGACCAAAAGCATGGCGCTAACGATTGCGACGGTTATTAACGCCCCGCCACGCGCTTCGGCAGGCATTAACGCCGCGCCTCCTCCGCTGATAAGC
The DNA here is from genome assembly GCF_040064335.1 of Klebsiella sp. CN_Kp088. Lineage (NCBI taxonomy): Bacteria > Pseudomonadati > Pseudomonadota > Gammaproteobacteria > Enterobacterales > Enterobacteriaceae > Klebsiella > Klebsiella sp. CN_Kp088. Next base: position 4,538 of record NZ_JBEAIQ010000021.1, read on the forward strand.
GTCATCCCCGCGCCGACGGACAACCACCGTCCGTTGTGGGGCGGCGTGGCGGTTTTGTAAGGCAGATAGTCGGTTAGCTGTCTCATAGCGCGACTTCGCAATCAGGGCGTGAACTCACCAGCGTACAGCCGCAGGCGCAATGATGCCCGTCAAGAGCCACCGGAGAACCATCCACTTCATACAGCGAGCTTCCTTCGGCTATGACCGTCAGGCCATGTTCATTGCAGCTCACCTGGTCGCCTTTGCAGGCGATGCCTTTACCAAAACAGAGATAATGGCCGCCGATCACCGTACCGCCATGCTCACGCAAGGTATCACCCTGCCGAATAATGGGTTTCAAGGTCTGTTCCTCCGGGTAAGTTATATCAATGAGCGATTGTCAGGCGGCACGTGGCACAAAAGCCTGAGCCAGTTCTTGCGCACGAATCAGGCAGTCTTTACATATCGATGTGGGAAGATCGGGAAGCGGAAACGTCTCGCCGGCCGGCCCCTGCATCTTATGCGTGCCTTTAAAACTGAGCAGACTCGGGCTGTGAAGATGGATTTCTCCCTGCGGCGTCAGGCGAATGTAGCCGCCGCCACAGCCCAGGGTGATGCCATTTTTGGCGGTAAGCTGCAGATGTCCCTGCGTTGACTGCACGGTAATATCCTTCAGTGAAGTGAGCGCCAGCGTGTCGCCGTGCGACTCTATCTCCAGCGGTCCTTTCACCGATACCATACGCATCCCTTCGCGGTGGGAAAGCAGCGAGATTGCGTTTTTGCTATTCACCGACAGCCGGTTGCCGCTGGCCAGCGCAATATCGCTGGCGCTTTGCAGGTACAACCCTTTACCACTCTGTAGCAGCGTCGTTTCCGCCGTCACGATGCCGATGCCTTTCGGCGCGCTCATCAGCAGGACGGGGCTCGCCAGGTTGACGGCTTTGCCGACGAACTGCTTTAACGTGCTGACATCCGGCGGGGTGTTGTAGTGGGTGCGGGCTATCTCCTGCCAGTCGTTGAGCTGAACAACGGCACTGCCGAGCAATTGACTCGCGGGATCCATTTCCACGGTCGCGCCCATCGCTTTCAGCTGTTCATCGGCGGTAATAAATATTCCCTTCCCGCCGCGGATCGCGCCATAGCTATCGGTGCGTAACTCAAATCCCTCACCGCGTGGCGTGTTCTGATGATCCACCAGGTGGCCGAGGTTGAGCTGGCTCTTGCCGCCATATTCGGTGCTGACCTTAACGTGCTCTTTACCCCGTGTATCATCGAGGCGAATCTTGTTGTTCGCCGGCGTGCGTAGCACGTTACGCTTGTAGTTGTAGAGCGTCACGTGGTCCTGGTGCGTGGAGTCGTGCAGCGCGCCGGCAATATAGGGCCTATCGGGATCCCCCTGCTCAAAAGCGATCGCCACTTCGGTGCCCGCTAACAACGGCAGATGCAGACCAAAGGTTTCACCGGCGTAAGGGCGCGCCTGGCGCACCCACAGGCTTTCCTCACCCGGCTGCCAGCGATCGCGATCGAACAATAAGTTCACCCGATAACGTCCGTCGCGATCGATATGGCCATAGAGATCGTTGATTTTGGTGCTGGTGACGCGCGCCGGCAGCGTCCCGGCCATTCTGGGTTTGCTGATGACCGCCGGGCGAAAGCAGTAAGTCTCTACGCAGGGAATAGCCTGAAACGTCATGACGAAGCTGCGATCGCGACGGGCGCGACAGTGAATCGCAGCGATCGCCACCCCCTGGCGCCAGACGTCCGTCACCTCTTCGCCGCCGCTCACTTTTAGCTGCTGGCCGGGAGCCAGCGCCGCGCAGTTGGTTTCCCCATTCAGCCGCGTCTGCTGGTTGAGATAACGCTCATGACGAATACGGGCATAAAAGGCCCCGCTCTCCGGGTCCGGAGTATGCTGGAAGCGATTACCCGGCGTCAGATAGTTGTCCGCCCAGTGATAGGCTTCACCGTAGGTGGTACTATCGCCACGGCTGACATTGACGTTGAGATTCATATCCTCTGGCGCGTTACGGTAGTTATAGTCACGAGTAAAGACCGAACGCTCAACTACGTGGTGTCGGCTCTGTAAATCCCACACCGATTCGTTCCCGCCGTCATGCTGCCCGGAGGGAGCGACCGAAGGCAACAACAGTCCCGTCTCGTAGTGTTGCTGGTCATCGTAGAACTCCGCCACATCTATATTCAGCCGGGTATCGGCGGTAAAGCGAAACCAGATCCCCACTTCACCCAACAGGCGGGAGATAAAGGTCAGATCGTCCTCGCCGTACTGCATCACCTGTTCACGCTGCGGGTATTCATGCGCCAGTTGAAAGACAAAATCTTCCCCGCGCATCTGGTGACGGGTTCTGAGAATGTGCTCCACAATCTGCGGCGCCGACATATCCTGATAAATCCGGTTCTGATGGCTCTTCGACAGTAGCGCCAGACGCGGCTGTAACGTCAAGGCGTAGCGCGTTTCCTCTTTTGCGGTGGAAAGCCGTTCAAAAGCGGTGATCACTCCCTGAAGAACGCGCACCGGCTGCTGGATCTTAATGCCAAATCCCTGGTCAACCGGCGCCTGCAAGGTCAGCGAGGCGTTTTGCAGCAACATCTGCTGCGGGGTGATGGCTTTATCGCTGCTGGTAAATTCAATGGTATAGCGGAAAGGCTCACTTAAGTTTTCCTCGCCTTCAAAGCACAGAACATCCAGCAACGAGTTACAACCATGCACCTGTAACAGATGATGGCTGTGGTTGAACAACAGAGGCTTTATGTCACTCATGATTTATTTTCCTGTATCAAACGCCATGCTCTTTATCTCCCTTCCGTCGCCTTCGGCCACGCTACCGCCCGTCGCTGTTTCCTGTTGATAAGGAGCCCAAAAGCGCACAAGGTTGGGCAGATTGTGTTGACCCCGGTACCCGGCAACAAAAACGACGGACAGGAAAACCTGTCCGTACGAAGAGTCATGAGATGGTCGGTTTAGAAAGCGCCATCCGCCGGAGTTGAAGCGGAGTTCGTCGAAACCTGACAGGCGTCGGCCTGCGGCACCAGGCTAATTTCGACCCGGCGGTTCAGCGCCCGGCCTTGCTGCGCATCGTTGCTGGCGACCGGACGGCTTTCGCCATAACCCTGCACCGCAAAACAGCTTTCCGGCACGTCGCCGGTATCGCGCATCCAGTTACGCACCGATTCGGCACGCTTCAGGGAGAGTGTCTGGTTGGATTTATCATCGCCTACGCTGTCGGTATGTCCGGCGATGACGATTAGCCAACCGGGCCTGGCTTTGATCCCCACCAGCGAGTTCACCAGCAGCTTGGTGGACCCCGGTTTAAGCGTCCACTTGCCGGTGTCGAATAGCGACATGCTGTCGAGACGGACAATTTTCGGTACGATTTTTTCTACCGCTTTCGGCGGCGGAGGTGGAGGGACGTAGGAACGAATTGCTGCCAGTACCGGCTGACGCAGACGCTCGCCGCGATAGAGCCCAAGGCCCAGCGCCAGCGGCGCGCCATCACGCGCGAAGGCGTCCAGTTGCGCCGCATCCTGACGCAAAATCTGTACGGCGCGGGCTTTTGCGACATGGTCGTCCATCGCCGTCCGTTCATAGCGCTGAACATCAAAGCCAACCCGCTGGAGGAGTTGCTGGTTGTTCCATGCGCTGCAGCACAGCGCAATCAGGGCCGCGAGGGAGAACAGACAGAATGCCCGCCGCAGAGCACGGCTTTTCGGCGTGATGCCGCCGCCCTGCGGCAGTATCGGTAAAATGAAATCCGGCAGTTTCCGCGTTTCTGCAGCAATTTCCGGTAACCAGCGCGGTAGTGAGTTGAGGGAAGTATGCTCAGACAGCCAACGCTGCCATAGATTATCCGCCACGGCAGGCGCCCCGGCTGGCGTGAAATGATACAGTACGACCGCCGGAGCGATCGGGGGAACATCGTCGCTTGCCGCCGCCAGTACGTTTAACGCCATCTGCTGCGTAAAGCGGGCAAGCGCATTTATCCTAAGCTGCGCCGCCAGGCGATGAGCGCCATCAGCCTGCATCAACCAGCTTGCGCTGCTGCACGGTACGCCGTCAGGCAGCCACACCTGCAACGTCTCTCCGGCACGCGCTGTCTGCCATAACGGTTCCAGCGATGCGCCGGACAGAGAGCTGTTCAGCAGTAACGGTATCGCCCGACGGGTATCGCCCCGCGCCTGGGCAAGCTGCCAGCGCAACTCGCGTAGCCGCGCCGCCAGCGCCGCGTCATCATCATGTTGTTGCGGCTGCATGCAGAACATCACCGCCAGTTGCGCAATGAGCGCCGGGCGCTCATTGCGCACATAACGCACCATCTGCTGCAACGCGGCGGTGGCGACTCTCAGCCAGCACCCCTGAGCCGTACGGTAAACCGCTCCTTCTCCCGGCCAGTCCGCCGTGTCGCCGCAAACCAGCACAATCGGCAGTCGATACGGCGCCGACGGTAGCTCAACCAGCCAGTCGGCATCCGCAGGCCGTTCACGTTGTTGGCGCCCGACGTAGACCAGCCCGACCGCTACGCCCGCCGCCGTCAACCCAACAGCCAGCACCCGGCTACCGGTGGATAACGGCAGAAACAGCAGGATCATCAACACCACCAGCAGACCGCCCCACAGCCAGAGCAGGCGCTGATAGCGCGCGCTCATTGTCCGCCTCCCAGTCGCAACGCCGCGACCAGGCCATCCAGCCAGTAGTTCAACCCCAACCACAACGCGGCCACCAGCACCAGCGACACGCCAATACTAATCGGCCAACGGCGCAACCAGTCTGCCAGACCGCGGCGGCCGGATAGATTCGCCAGAATCGGCTGCTGAGGATCGCCCGCAAACGGCGGTACCCGCTCGCCAAGCGCGCTGACGAGCGCTGTGCGCGCCGGATCATTGAGGCCATACCGCCCCTTAAACCACAGCGCCAGCACCCGATGGAAACAAGTCAGAACGGCGTTATCCGGCGCCGGCTCGCGCAGCACCTGGCGGATGCGCTCATAGAGCGCATCTCCGGCTTCCATGCCGCCAAAATATTTAACCTCAAGCGGCCGATCGTACCAGGCGATACAGGCGTCATCTTCCTCATTGCGCCCTTTCGCGGTTTCATCCAGCAGCGCACACCACGCATAGAGGATATGCTGACGGTTCGCCTCGCTGATATCAGCGGTCACCAGCTGCGCCATCACCTGTTCAATGTTGTCTACACAACGCTGCCAGAGATGTTTCCCCTCCCCCTCGGCCAGTTTGGCGCCAAGGCGCAGTTCCGTCACCGTTAGCCAGCTATCCGCCAGCAGAGCATCAATATTGATATCCTGGGTCATGAGCGCAGCACCGCATAGAGTTCGAGTTCAGGGTCGCCCAGCAGGCCGGGCACGTAAAAGACGCAACTCCCTTCCGCCAGCATCGCCTGCGCCGCCGGATGAGTCATATCAAGGGTGAAATACTGATTCTCCAGGCGCAGCGGGATAGCGGCGGGAACATGACTCATGGCTTTCAGCGGAATGCCGGGCTGCGAACCGTTGACCACCCGGTCAACCTCATCGGGGCTACCGGCTTTACACTGTTGCGGAAACTGCTCCAGCAGTTGCGCCGCAGGTAGCGCGGAACGCACCGAGAGATAAAAATCGGCCTCTTCGCGCAACCTTGGATCGTGCAGACGGGCATGCCAGCGCTTACGCCGGTCATCGTGCGTCATTTCAATCGCCACAACCCGGGATGGCAGGCTGGCTTCGAGCAGTACGCCGAGTAATTTGAACAGCGGTGGAAAGACTTCCGTCAACGCCTGATGGCGATAGGGCGGAATATCCGCCGTGGTATGGTCAAGGGAGAAGGTCAACAGGCTGCCCGCCAGGCTGGCCAGCGCTTCATACAGCCGTTCCGGATGTACCTGCGGATGGCGCAGGAAATGGTTCAACACCGGCTCCGCGCTGTTAAGCGCGTTCAGCAGCCAAAACAGCGATACATCCGCTACCGCAAAATCCGCCATCCTGGCGTTGCTTTCCCTACGCATGGCCATCAGGCGTTGCAGGCGCACACCCAGTTGATTCGTCAGCTGTTCCGTTTGTTCGTGCAGCCAGCGGCTGGCCAACACTTTCAGCAGCGGCGGGATAAAGTCCTCATCCAACGACCAGCAATCCTGACTGTCGCGACGTAATCTGGCGACGGCGACGGTTTGATAATCGCCGTTATTGTCATCCGCTGTGCGCAGCGTCAGTTGCGCAAGCATCACCGCAATTTGTCGACTGTCTTCGCCGTATCTGTTGCGTACTTCTCGCCAGGCCAAACGCCAACGTACCGGCCGCTCTGCGCGTTGTTCCATCTGCAGGCAGTTGCCGCCGTTTTCATGCTCATGAGGCAGCGCCAGCACCACCGTTAATTCGCGGCTTTCCGCTTGCGGCAACACCATGACCTCAGGCAGCGCATCAGCATTATCGCTGTCGATAAGCGTTCCATCAGGAAAGCGTATATAGAGGTGGCTGGCCTTCAGCTTCCCCTGTTTTAGCAATGCGGCGTCAAATTCGACGCGGATAATCCCCCAGGGATTCATCACGCCCAGACGGGCGATACATTCGCTTTGCCAGGCCGCCTGATTCACCTGTTGTTGAAAATGTTGTGGGGAGATCATCTGGCCCCTGCCCCACAGTGGTCGTAATGTCTTCATCGCACCTCCTGTGCGTTACTCTTGCTTCTTCAATAAGGTGTTCATCAATCCGATATTTAATTTCACCACGCTAACTGATTGGCGAACGGTATTTCGAAAGAGAAAAGTTGAATTATTATTATTGATATTTATTTTTTCTTGAATGATTAGCGGATGGGTTTTAATATTACTGAAACGACTCACGCTCAGGGATTTAAGCAACAGCTCGACAACCCTCTGTTCAATTTCGATATACAGTGCCAGTTGTAAATGAATACGGGCACTGAGTCGCTCACCCGGAAAGGCGTCGTTCATTACATTCCTTATATATCCGAACCGTTTCAGAATGAATCGCTGGTTTTAGTTAACCACCCAGATTAATGAACTATATTTAGATTGATATCAAGAATATTCACCGAGAGAATAAAAAACAAAGCAACTGACAATTGCAATATGACAATATAATGCGTTGCAATAGGTGCTTTTCGCAGTAAATTAAACCAGAAACTTACTAACGGACGGGGCATGCGCCAATGATGCCTATTCCATTGATATAAATCATCACTTATCGCCAGGCCGCAGCAATATTGGCCTGAAAGGCTTTTTGCCACAATTATATTTTTGGCGAATTATTTACAAACACTCTACCTCGTCTGAAAGCGCACTAGCAGGAGAAATCTCCCTTCTACAGTGGAGAATGATTTTATTACCGGCAAGTAATATTCATTTAAATAATAGAACCCATTATTTACGCGCAATAATGGGTCAATCTCTTTTTTTCCCTTGACTCGGCTTATCCTATTGCCCGCATCAGCAACCCGACAATAAACGCGCCGCCAAGCCCGGCAGTGATAATACCAATCGGTAATTCTTGATTCGCTATCAGGCTTCGGCTGAGTATATCGCCGCCAGTGAGCAATATCGCGCCAAGCAAACCGCACATCGGCACGGCCATTCGATGCCTGACGCCAACGGCCCGACGCGCCAGGTAAGGCACCATCAGGCCGACGAAACCAATAACCCCGGTTATAGAAACCAGCAAAGCAGTAGCCAACGCGCAGCAGAGGAAGGTTTCGCTTCTCAACCGCTCAACCTCGACGCCCAGCGAGCAGGCCGTCTGTTCCCCCGCCAACAGCGCATCCAGCGCCCGCCAGCGGCGCAGGGTAAATCCACTCAACAACGCCAGGCTCAATAAGGGAATGAACAGGTTGTCCCATCGCGCCAGTCCCAGACCGCCCAATGACCAGAATAGCAACGAACCAGCCGCCCGCTGGTCGCCGGAAAAGACCAGATAGCTGGTCAGCGCGCTGAAAAGAAACGACACCGCCAGGCCACAGATGATTAACTGTTCCGCTCGCCTTAGCTGGTTGACGCGAAACAATATCATCACCGCCAGCGCGGATAATATCCCGCCGACGAAAGCCGAGCCCGGCAGCGTGAGTGGCCCCAGTACATCGCCGAAGCGGGTGATCACCAGCACCGCGCCAGCGGAAGCGCCTGAAGACAGGCCAAACAAAAACGGATCGGCCAGTTCGTTGCGTGTCGTGGTCTGTAAGAGCAAGCCGACGATCGCCAGCCCCGCGCCGGTTAGCGCCGCCAGCAGGACTCGCGGTAGGCGTAAGTCAATGACGATAGTTTTCACTATTTCGGCAACGGGAGCGGATGCCAGGCCCAACGCGGATAGCACCTGTCGCCACGAGAGTTCCACACTTCCCCACTGCAGACTCGCTATCATCATGCCGCATAAAATGACGGATGCCAGCGCCGTCCATAGAACAAAACGTTGCATTGACGGCCTCATTTCACGTCCGTGGCATATAAGAGGTGCGCCAGCTTCTCAACCGCCGCAATATTCGCCGGACCCGGAGTCAATTCAGCATACTGTAGCTTAAGATAACGCTGCTGCCGGACGGCGGGCGTCTGTTTCATCAGGGGATGAGATTCGAGTACACGCTGCAGCGCCGCGGTTCCCGTGCCGGTTTGGTAATCGAGCAGAATAATCACCTGTGGTTCGCTGGCCGCCACCGCCTCCCAGCTCGTCGTGGTCCAGTTCGCGTCCAGAGTATCCATCACGTTGCGTCCCCCGGCCGCCTCGATAATGGCCGTCGGCATCCCGTACTTGCCGCTGGTAAAGGGTTTATCCTCGCCGGAGTCATAGACAAAGACCCGCTGCGGCGGCGTATTCGCTGGCCTGACAGGCAGGTTCGCCAGCCGACGTTTCCACCCTTCCACCAGCGCCTCGGCCTGTTGTTGCTTGCCAAAAATCTTACCCAACTTGAGTTCATCGTTATAAAGCAAACTCATGTCGGCTTTCTTTGCCTGCCCACCGGCCTGTACGCAACTCTCGCTCAATACCAACGTGTTAATCCCATATGGCGCCAGCGTCTGCGGCGTCACATCGCCGCCAATTTTCATGCCGTAGTTCCAGCCGGCGAAGAAAAAGTCCGGCCGGACCGCCAGCAGCGTTTCCAGCGACGGGTATTTAGGCGCCAGCTCGGGGATGGCCCCCATCGCTGCTTTGAACTGTGGTGTTAGTTTATACCAGCCGGTGATGCCGGTTAGCCCCACAATCCGATCCTGGAGATCGAGCGCGAAGGCCATTTCCGCCATATTAAGATCGTTAATTACCGCACGCTGTGGGGGGTGATTAAAGGTGATGGGTTTACCGCAGCTGTCCACGGTAACGGGAAATGGATTCGCTAACGCGAACGGGCTACTTAACAGCAGCCATAAAATAGTTAAAAGTCTGTTCATATTTACTCGAGGTCATTAAGCGTGATGAGGAACTTCAAAAATGCGCAGCGCTTTACCGCTCACGGGATGCGCCACGCGAAAACTGGTCATGCCAAAAACCGGATAGCTTACGCTGGGGTGCAGCGCAGCCTCGGGTACGTCGCAAATCACCTGCTTGCCGTGGTGGATAACCAGCATTCGGTCGGCAAAGGCTTCAGCCGCGGCAAGATCGTGTAACACCGCAATCACCGCCACCTCTGTGCGCTTTACCAGGGTAAGCAACTCGCTTCTCGCCAGCGGATCGAGGTGATTGGTCGGCTCATCCAGCAATAGTAATTCGGGGGATTGCGCCAGCGCGCGGGCAAGCGCGGCGCGCTGACGCTGACCACCGGAGAGGTTGCCCAGCGGGCGATGGCGTAAAGGCTGCAGACCCGTATCACTAATAACGCTATCCACGATGCGCCGTCCCTGCGCCGAGGACGGTGATTCGCGATACGGTAAACGGCCCAATTGAACATACTCTTCCACCGTCAGGCGCAAATCGGGGATATCGTTTTGCGACAGGAAGGCAATATTCCGCGCGCGCGCTTGTGGCGACAGATGCCGTAGTTGACACCCCTGCCAGTACAGCGTTCCTTTATCCGGATTGACTTCGCCAATAATGGCTCTTAATAGGCTCGACTTACCGCTGCCGTTAGGTCCAATAACCGCCAACTTTTCCCCAGCTCGGAGTGAGAAATGAATCCCGTCAAGTATTACCGTCCTCTTTTTGACAGTCAGACTCAGCCCCTTGATGCTAAGTATTTCAGTATCACTCTTAAGCATACTTATCGATTTTATTATGTTATAACATAACAACTATGTACCACAGCCAGCTCGTCTCTGCAAAGGGGGTTGCATAATTTGTTATCGCAATACTTTAAAAAAGGTCTTCAGTGCCGGAGCGTACACTCCCAGGTCGCCTTCCGGACAGAGATTCGCTATCATCCCCCCTCACCCTTAAGCAGCGCCTGCCCATGTCCACCGTCATTGATACCTTTATCGCCCCACCTTGTTCCGCGCAGATTAAGATCCTCTACGAGGACGCGCATTTGTTGTTGATCGACAAACCCAGCGGCCTGCTCAGCCTGTCGGGTAAGAACCCGCAGAACCAGGATTCAGTTCATCATCGCCTGGTGCGGGATTTTCCGGGATGCACGCTGGTGCATCGACTCGATTTCGGGACGTCCGGGCTGATGGTGGTCGCACGTAACAAAACGATCAACGCCGCGCTGTGTCAGCAGTTCAGCCAGCGGGCGGTAAGCAAGGTCTATCACGCCCTGTTATGCGGACATCCAGAGGAAGATGAAGGGATTATAGACGCGCCGATTGCCAAGGATCCGGCGCTGTTTCCGCGCATGGCGATTAGCGCGCGTAATGGTAAACCGGCGCGCTCGCGCTATCAGGTGCTATCACGGGAATGGTTGCCAATAGCCGGTGGTTCGCTGGCGGTAACGCGCGTGCGGCTGCTGCCGGAAACCGGACGCACCCATCAGCTACGCATCCACTGCCAGCATCTCGGCTATCCGATTCTCGGCTGCGATCTCTACGGAGGGCTGGTGGAGCATCAGGCCTCACGCCTGATGCTCCACGCCAGTGAACTGCATTTTCATCATCCGGTCAGCGGTAAAGCGATAGCGGCGCGCCAGCCCAGTCCTTTTTGATTCGTCAGGCGCAAATCACTTTTATCGCCAGCCCGCCGCGCGAGGTTTCGCGATATTTATCGTTCATATCTTTGCCGGTTTCATACATCGTCTCAATAACCTTGTCGAGACAGACCCGCGGCTCGCTGGTACGACGGAGCGCCATCCGCGCGGCGTTTACCGCCTTCACCGCATTGATGGCATTGCGTTCGATGCAGGGAATTTGCACCTGTCCGGCCACCGGATCGCAGGTCAGACCGAGGTTATGTTCCATCGCAATTTCCGCGGCGTTGCATACCTGCGCCGGGCTGCCGCCAAGCAGTTCTGTCAACCCTGCCGCCGCCATAGAGCAGGCCACGCCAATTTCGCCCTGACAGCCAACTTCTGCGCCAGATATAGAGGCATTCATCTTATACAGTGAACCGATAGCCGCCGCAGCCAGCAGATAGCGGGCAATCGAGTTGGCATTGACCGGGCGGCGAAACTTGTCGTAATAGGCCAGAACCGCCGGAATAATCCCGCAAGCGCCATTGGTCGGCGCAGTGACGACCCGGCCACCGGCGGCGTTCTCTTCGCTCACCGCCAGCGCGAACATATTGATCCAGTCGATAACGTTCATCGGGTCGCGGGAAAGGCTGTCGCTGGCCACCAGCTGTCGGCGCAGCGCAGCCGCTCTGCGCGGTACGTTGAGCGGCCCCGGCAGCACGCCCTCGGTATTCATTCCCCGCTCAATACCGTTATGCATCACCGCGTAAATGGCGGCGAAACCAGCCTCGATTTGTCCCTTATCGCGCAGCGCCAGCTCGTTTTGCATCATCAGGCCAGAGATGGAAAGGCCATTGTGCTCGCACAGCTGAAGCAGTTGATGGGCGGAGCGGAAATCAAAGGGGACCGGCGTTGCAACATCGTGAGTCTGGCCAAAACATGCCTCCTCAACGATAAACCCGCCGCCAATTGAGTAATAGGTTTTGCTGAGTAGCGGCTGCTGATGATCCCAGGCGCTGATGCGCATACCGTTCTCATGGCGTGCCAGCGCGCTATCATGAAATACGATGCTCTCCGGCAGCGGGAAATCGACCTGTCGGCTCCCCTTCGCCACCGGCAGACGGCCGCTCTCTGTCACCCGCTGAATAAATCCCGGGATGGCGTCAATATCGACATCCTGCGGACTATTTCCGGCCAGCCCCATGATGATGGCGACATCGGTCGCATGCCCTTTGCCAGTGAGCGATAGCGAACCGTACAGATCGACGACAATGCGCGTAGTCTGCGCCAGGTTGCCGCGGGTCGCCAGCTCGGTGATAAAACTTTTTCCTGCATTCATCGGCCCCACCGTATGGGAGCTCGAAGGGCCAATACCAATTTTGAAAATATCGAAAGCGCTAATCATATTCACACCTCGGTTTACCGTGTAGTGAAGACCAGGTTTCATAGCCACGAAAAAAATGGGGCGACCATGATCGTCGCCCCGTTGCGTTACAGCGCCTGGGTGAAGGTTCGCGAAATGACATCCTGCTGCTGTTCGTGGGTCAGCGCATTAAAGCGCACCGCATAGCCAGAGACGCGGATGGTCAGGTTCGGATAATTTTCCGGATGAGCTATGGCATCCAGCAGCATCTCGCGGTTCATCACGTTGACGTTCAGATGCTGACCGCCCTCGATCCGCTCTTCGTGGTGGAAGTAGCCATCAAGCAGACCGACGAGGTTGGTTTGCCGGACGCTCGCCTCTTTGCCTAACGCCGCCGGGACAATCGAGAAGGTATAAGAGATTCCGTCCTTCGCGTAGGCGAACGGCAACTTAGCCACGGAAGTCAACGAAGCGACCGCCCCTTTACGATCGCGGCCATGCATCGGATTTGCCCCCGGCGCAAACGGCGTACCGGCGCGGCGGCCATCCGGGGTATTACCAGTTTTCTGACCGTACACCACGTTTGAGGTAATCGTCAGAATCGACTGCGTCGGCACCGCGTTACGGTAGGTCGGCAACACCTTAATTTTCTTCATGAAACGTTCAACGAGATCGCAGGCGATACTATCAACGCGCCGATCGTTATTGCCGTACTGCGGATAATCGCCTTCAATCTCAAAATCGATCGCCAGGCCGCTGTCGTCACGGATGGGTTTCACCTTCGCGTGCTTAATAGCCGAAAGCGAATCCGCCGCCACCGACAGACCGGCAATCCCGCAGGCCATGGTGCGGTATACATCGCGGTCGTGCAGCGCCATCAGCGAGGCTTCATAACTATATTTATCATGCATGTAATGAATGATGTTCAGCGCGCTGATGTACTGCACCGCCAGCCAATCCATAAAATGATCGAGGCTGGCCATCACTTTGTCGTAATCCAGCACGTCGTCCATCAGCGGTGCGGTTTTCGGCCCGACCTGGATTTTGAGTTTCTCATCCACCCCGCCATTGATTGCGTACAGCAGCGTTTTGGCGAGGTTGGCGCGCGCGCCGAAGAACTGCATCTGTTTGCCGATGACCATCGGGCTGACGCAGCAGGCAATGGCGTAATCATCACTGTTGAAATCGGCGCGCATCAGGTCATCGTTTTCATACTGTAGCGAGGAAGTGACGATCGAGACCTGGGCGGCGTATTTCTTAAAGGCAATCGGCAGCGCTTCAGACCACAATACGGTAAGGTTAGGTTCCGGCGCCGGGCCCATGGTGTGCAGCGTATGCAGATAGCGGAAAGAGTTTTTAGTCACCAGCGTGCGGCCATCCAGCCCCATCCCGCCAATCACTTCGGTTGCCCAGATGGGATCGCCGGAGAACAGCGTGTCGAATTCCGGCGTACGCAGGAAACGCACCATGCGGATCTTCATAATGAAGTGGTCGATCAGCTCCTGGGCCTGTTGTTCATTGAGGATCCCGGCGTGGAAGTCGCGCTCGATATAGATATCGAGGAAAGAGGCAGTGCGCCCCAGCGACATCGCGCCGCCGTTTTGCGATTTCACCGCCGCCAGATAGGCGAAGTACAACCACTGTACCGCTTCCTGGGCGTTGCGCGCCGGGCGGGAGATATCACAGCCATATTTCGCCGCCATCTCCTGCATTTGCAGCAGCGCGCGGCGGTGCTCCGCCAGCTCTTCACGCAGACGAATAGTGGCTTCCAGATCCTGCCCGCGCTCGAGCGTTGCCTGCAGATCGGCAAACTGCAGCTCACGTTCACGCACCAGGTAGCGAATGCCGTATAGCGCCACGCGGCGGTAGTCGCCAATAATACGCCCGCGGCCATAGCCGTCCGGCAGGCCAGTCAACACGCCGGATTTACGGCAGCGCAGCATATCGGGCGAATAGGCGTCAAATACCCCCTGATTGTGGGTTTTACGCAGCTCGCTAAACAGATATTCAAACTGGCTATCCATTTCCCGGCCATAGGCATCAAACGAGCTTTTAATCATGTTAATGCCGCCAAACGGATGTAGCGCGCGCTTGAGCGGTTTATCCGTTTGCAGACCGACAATTTTCTCCAGCGCCTGGTCGATATAGCCGGCATCGTGAGCGGTAATGGTGGTGGCGATATTGGTATCAAAATCAACCGGCGCGTGGGTGGCGTTCTCTACGCGAATGCCGGCCATCACTTTTTCCCACAGCGCGGTCGTCGCCGGCGTCGCCTGTGCGAGGAACGATTCATCCCCGGTATATGGCGTATAGTTGTGCTGAATAAAGTCACGGACATTAATTTCTTCTTTCCAGTCCGTACCGTTAAATCCGTGCCATGCTTCGGCGTACAGCATATCGCTGGTATCGATATTTACCTTCATGAAAAATAATCTCTCTACAGGACAACAACGTAATTAAGCAAATTCCAGGGATGCATTAATTTTGCCTAAATGAATAGCATCGAGCGCAATCATCTTCTCTTCATTGGTGGGTATGACTGCAGATATCACTCGAGCCTCGCGGGAAGAGATAATGCGTTCACCGGCGGAGTTGGGTTGTTTATTTAACGCATCGTTCAGGCTGACGCCAAATACCGCTAAATGCTCAATCACCAGTTGGCGGATTAATACCGAATTTTCGCCGATGCCGCCGGTAAAAATAATCGCGTCAAGGCGGCGTAGCGAGGCGGCATGGCCGGCAATGTGGCGGGCAATACGATGCACAAAGGTTTTAATCGCCAACCGCGCGCGTTCATGCCCCTCATGCCAGGCTTTTTCCAGCACCCGCAGGTCGGATGACAATCCGGATATCCCCAGCAGGCCGGACTCCTTATTCACCACGCGCTCCAGATCGCTGAGCGTCTGGTTAGTTTCGCTGG
Source organism: Klebsiella sp. CN_Kp088 (assembly GCF_040064335.1). Classification (NCBI taxonomy): domain Bacteria; kingdom Pseudomonadati; phylum Pseudomonadota; class Gammaproteobacteria; order Enterobacterales; family Enterobacteriaceae; genus Klebsiella; species Klebsiella sp. CN_Kp088. The sequence continues at coordinate 19,843 of NZ_JBEAIQ010000021.1, forward strand.
CAATCCACGCCATCGCGCCAAAATCGACATCCCCGCTGCGGGTGCCCATCATCAGGCCTTCCAACGGCGTCATGCCCATCGAGGTGTCCACGCTGTGGCCGTTGCGTACCGCGCAAATCGACGCGCCGTTGCCAAGATGAGCAATGACCAGCCCGCTATCCTGCTCGGGTAAATCAAGCAGCGCCAGCGCGCGCTGAGCCACATAACGGTGCGAGGTGCCGTGGAAACCATAGCGACGCACGCCCAAGCGCTGGTAATAGTCCCACGGCAGGCCGTAAAGAAATGCCTCTGGCGCCAGCGTTTGATGAAAGCTGGTATCAAACACCGCCACCTGCAGTACACCGGGGAATAACTGCTGCGCTGATTCAATACCGCTGAGATTGGCGTAATTATGTAGCGGCGCCAGCGGCGACACCTGGCGAATATTGTCGATAACGTCATCGGTAATGATCACCGATTCGGTAAATATGCTGCCGCCGTGCGCGATACGGTGGCCAATTAACGCCACGCTATCAACTAAATCGCGTTTTTCTAATTCAAATGCGATCGCCTTCAATGCGCCCTCATAGCTGCGGTGAGCCAGCTTAGCCGGCTCTCCCCCATTTATTGACAGGAACGCATTTTCAGAATTAATGCCATCTGCAATACCAGCCATTAATACTTCACAGCTGGCGGCATCAAGTACTGAAAATTTAATTGAAGACGAGCCGCAGTTAATGACCAGTACTACCGGATATTCATTCATGTCATCACTCCGCTCGTCCTGAGCTTAATTAAAACAGTTTGTAAACGATGTTCAGAATGGTCAGCAGACCGATTACCGTGACGAAGACGTTGTCCAGGCGGCCGCGATATTTCGCCAACGATGGCGCTTTACGAATGGCGTACATCGGCAGCAGGCACAGCAGTGAGGCAATAATCGGCGCGCCCATCGCTTCAATCAGGTCGAGAATGTTCGGGTTGGCGTAGGCGACAATCCACGTTGAGCCCATGATAAAAATCATGCTGATGGTGTTGAGCTTGCCGCTGGAAACGCGGGTTTTATCGCCTTTGTAGCCAAACTTCAGCACCAGACCGTTCAGGCCTTCCAGCGTGCCGAGATAGTGGCCGAAGAAAGATTTGAAAATCGCCACCAGCGCAATGATTGACGCGCCATATTCAAGCACCGTGGCAAAGGTGGATTTGGTGCCGGACAGCGAGGCGAAGTGGTTCGCCAGGTATGAGAGCACCGGGATATTCTGCGCCTTGGCATCGGCCATATTCTGCGGCGACAGCGTAAACAGGCAGCTGAAGGCAAAGAACATTACCACGGCCACCATCAGCATGCTGGCGCGAGAGATAATCTGTGAACATTTGCGCTCGGTGAACTCGCGACCAAACTCTTTTTCATACTCTTCGCGCTTGGAAACCACGAATGAAGAGACAATAGGCGAGAAGTTAAACGAGAACACCATAATCGAAATACCCAACCAGACGGTAACCAGAATGCCATCGTGACCGGTTAGCGAAATCTCGCTTAAATTGACCTGATCGATAACCGCGGAGTTCCAGTAAGGGATCAGCGACAGCGAAATCAGCACCAGGCTGGCGATAAATGGCCATACCAGATAGCTCATCACTTTCACCATCAGGTCTTTACCGAACCAGATGACGAACGCCATTAGCAGCAGCAGGAACAGCGCGACAAAACCGCGGTTCAGCGCCGGCAACTGCAGCTGGTTTTCCCAGAAGGTCATAAAGGTATTAGTGATTGTCACGCCGTAAATCCACAGCAGCGGGCAAATCGCAAAGAAATAAAGGAAGGTAATCACCACCCCGCCGGTTTTACCAAAGTGCTCCTCTACCGTTTCGGTGATGTTGCCGGAAGGATTTGAGCCGGAAAGGCACAGCCGCGCCAGCGCCCGGTGGCAATAGAAGGCGATCGGGTAGGCCAGCACTAACATTAGTAAGATGGGGATCAGGCCGCCGAAGCCGGCGCGGATCGGGAAGAATAATACCCCGGCGCCAATGGCGGTGCCGAATAAGCCCAGGGTCCAGGTGGTGTCCGATTTGCGCCAGGACGACTCTTTTGTCTGGCTGGATACAATGCTATCTGTAGTACTCATATCCTATCCTCATCAAAAAGATTAAGCGTCAACTAAACCAGTAATTTGCGATACGCGAGACAGATCGATATTACCGCCGGAAATAATGCTGACGGTTTTTCGGTTCTGAATATAGCTATCCAGCTTACCGCTTAATAATGCGGCACAGGCTAACGCCCCGGCCCCTTCGGTAATGACTTTATTGCGTTGAATAAGTGCGACCATACTATTGCGAATTTCATCTTCGCTGACCAGCACAATATCGTCGACTAATTCACGCACGATCTGATAGGTAATATTTCCCGGACGAGAAACGTCGCAACCGTCAGCAAGGGTGGCATTAGTGCGATGATTGGTAATTTCTCCGGCGTAATACGAGGCGGCCATGCCGTGAACGTTTTCCGACTGTACGCCAATAATACGAATAGTCGGGTTAATCGATTTAATCGCCACCGCGATGCCGGCAATTAAACCGCCGCCGCCAATCGGCACAATAACGTTATCGACATCATATAAATCCTCCATGATCTCGAGACCAATAGTCCCCTGCCCGGCTATCACTTTCGGGTCATCGTAGGGAGGAATAAATATACGCCCTTCCATTTCGACAATTTCGCTGACTTTGGCGATAGTGTCGTTAAAGTTATCGCCATGTAGCACTACTTCCGCCGAATAGTCGCAGGTGGCGGCAACTTTCGATTTTGGCGCGCCTTTCGGCATCACCACTTTGCCGTCAATACCGAGCATAGCGCAGGAGAGCGAAACGCCCTGCGCATGGTTACCGGCGGAACACGCCACCACGCCTTTGCGCTTTTCGGCATCGGTCAGCGAGCTGAGTTTATTAAACGCGCCGCGAATTTTAAAAGAACCGGTGCGCTGCATATTTTCAAACTTAAGGAATATTTCGCCTTTGCATCGTTCACTGAAATAATTTGAGCGCGGCATCCCCGTTTTATATATTTTACCTGCCAATCTTTTTTTCGCTTCGAGGATATCTTCAATAGCAACCGGAAGATCGTATGTAATATGCATGAGAACCTCTTAACCTGGAATTAAAAAATAGCGTTAATGGGCAGCGATTGATAAACAGATCGCAGCTTAATTTTCAATCAATACAAAAAGACAATTAGTCCACGGTAATTAATTGTCGTCGTCGGCAGCCGCTATGGGCTGAATATTCTTTCGCTAATTCAACTAACGCCGAGGCCGCGCTTTTAATGCGATAATTTTTCGACCACACTGCAGCATAATGCGCCACCGGTAACGCATCCTCGACAGGAATGGTAATAAATTGATTAGAGCCAAAAGGTGCGGTCATATCACAAGGAATAACCGTCAGGAAATCAGCATTGAGAACAAGATTATAAATAGTAACGACAGAGTCTGTTTTAACGATGTTTTCATTGTTGATGCCGCTGCGTTGAAGCGTGGCGAGGAGTTCACTGTAGTAACCCATATTAGTTTGCGGCAATACCCACTGTTCGTGCTGTAACGATGCCAGCGTGGCACTGCCGCTGCGCGTTCGCGATTTGCTGGCCACCAGCACGAACTCCGATTCAAATAGCGGTTCGACATGCAGATCGTGCAGCTTCATCTCATCGCTCAACGTGCCGATGGCGAAATCGAGACGGCCATCGCGAATCGCCGGCAGGAACGATGAAAGCTGCGCTTCGTACATCGAGACCTGTGCTTTGGGAAATAACTTTTTGAATTTATGGATCATATCCGACATAAAAGTGAAGCCGATCAGCGACGGGAAACCGAAAGAGACGTCAACGACGGTGCTGCAGGTCATGCTGTTCATTTCGTTAACCATATTTTTCATTTCGCGGGTAATCGACTCCGACCAGCTCAACAGCACCTGTCCGGCCTCCGTCAACGTAACACCGGTATTTTTACGGACAATAAGCTCAGTGCCGAAATAGTCTTCAATATCATTAATCGTTTTACTGACTGCAGGTTGAGTTAATCCTAACTCTTTCGCTGCCGAACCAATCGAACCACTTCTGATCACCTCCTGGAATACAACCAGGTGCTGAGTTTTAGGGAGCGGAATAGTATTCATATTGGTTATCCACGTTAATGACTTTGTTGACGGCGGAAAGTGTATCAAATGATGATCCGATGGTTGTGTGAGACCACTCACAAAGCACTTTCACCTATAATCAACCTCATCCATGAAACAAAACAAAGCAATTAAAATCAATAAGATAAAAACAAAAACATGAAATTAAGCATGATTTTAGTCAAAGAAACATGAGGGGATAAAAAATATTTATGGGGATAAAAAAGGTTAATTTTTAAGCTAAATGCGAGCAGGGAAAGGGTAATTTTCAAGCAATAAAAGGAGATATTTCACATTAATTCCTGATTAAAACTCAGGTGTAAACAATCAAATAAAATGAGAAAACTGTATTTATTTCGATTTATTACGGGATGAGGTCACAATTTTTCGCTTTATTTGTATGTAAAGATATATTTAATTAATTAAGTTGAAAACAAAAACAAACAATGAATTATCATTTACAACATTATTTTAACCTCATTTTTTAGCTATTTTATAGCAGGTAATTCCTTGATTAAAATCAATATCGATTTTTCATCCACTCACAAACCTGCTAAATAGTGATTTGTGCTAATCATCACAAATCCAGAAACTAATCATCAATGTATCGCAGATAACACCAACCGGTTAACGCGCAAATCACCGCACAGATAGCCAACGCGACGCCGAGCGATTGCCCCCACCCCACGAATGCCAGCCCCAAGCCGATAACCAAATAATAGGTCAGGCCGAACAGCGCTCCGGCGCTACCACGACAATCAGCGTAGTCGCTAAGCGCCGTTCCCAGCACTACGGGGATCGCCATGGCATAGGCTGTCGCCACTGCGATCATCGGCAGCAAAAAGAACCATGAATCCGCTAACAGGCATACGCCTGCGCTGGCGAGCAATAACAGCAGACCGGCACAGATAAAAATAGGCCGCTGCCCTGCTCCACGTCGCAGCAACAAACGATTGCCCTGCGCGCCAACCAACGCCCCTGCCGCCAGCGCCATGCCGCTATAGCCAAAGGTCCGCGCATCCAACCCCAGGCGGGCAAAAAGGAAAGGCCCCTGGCTGTAATAGCTGAACAAACCGATATTCAATGCCGCCACCAGCGCCACCGCAAAACGGATTTTCGCATCCGCCAGCATGCGCAGCATTAACGGCCAGAGCGCCTGATCCCCCGTTCGCGGCGGCCGGGTTTCCGGCATGATCACCGCGCACAGCAGCAACAGCGCCGCCGCCAGCAACGCCAGTGCGCCGAAGACGCCGTTCATTCCGCGCCAGGCCGTCAGCACGCCGCCAAGATAAACGCCAATTGCCGGGCTGATAGCCAGCGCCATGCCGACAAAAGAAAAGATCGCCGCCAACCTCCGGCCATCAAACGCATCCCGCAGCACCGTTTGCCCAACCACCGACCCGATTGCCGCGCCGAAAGCCGCCACGATACGAGCCGCCAGCAGTACGCTAAAATCTGGCGCCGCCAGCGCCAGCATACAACCTGCGGTATACACCGCCAGACCGAGCAATAACGCCGGCCGCCGCCCGCGCCGGTCGCTGAACCAGCCCCAGAACAGCACGCCAACGGCAAAGCCGATAAAATAGACCGCCAGCGTCTGCGCCGCATCGGCGGCGCTAACGGAAAAATGGGCGCTGATATCAGTCAGCGCCGGGCTATAGATAGTTTCCGCGATTTGCGGAAACATGAGTAATGCGGTAACCAGCGCCATCGCCGAACGACTTAACATATCCACCTCCCTCGTCAAAGGCGCCATTGTAGGGAGCGGCAAAAACGGCGATTATAAATATAATGACATTTAACATCGAGAATCAGACATTATGGCATGGCTCAGCGCGGATGCATCCTTTGACCCTGATACGCTCAGTGCGCCGCTGATTGGCGTGCAATCCACGCTTAACGGCGATCATGACGACGGTCTGCATCGTCATCAAATGGGGCAGATGTTATTTACCCGTCAGGGTTGTATCCGGCTGACGCTAAATGATGGCGCGCTATTGTGTATGTTACCGCCGACCCGCGCGGCGTGGATCCCCGCAGGCGTGACGCACCGCGCCCAAATGCAGCACATCGTTGATTACCGTTCGGTGTGGTTCGCCAATACGCATTATCCCGAGCTACCCGCCGCCCCGGCCATCCTCAACGTTACCCCGCTGCTGCGCGAGTTGCTCGAACGCATTAGCGCCAGCCTGTGGGATACTGACTGGCAACAGGGTCCGGCCCGGCACCTGGCGGCGCTCTGCGTGGCGGAAATCGGCGCGGCAAAACATGAGCCGATGATGCTAACGCTGCCGCAGGATAAACGTCTGCGCCATCTCAACGGCCATGGGCACCCGCCGCAGCTTCAGCAACTGGCGGCGCAATGCGGCGCCGGAGAAAAGACCATCAGCCGCCTGTTTCAACGTGAAACCGGCATGTCATATCAGCAGTGGCGCCAACAGTGGCGGTTGATGAAAGCCGTTGAGCTATTGGCCAGCGGTCAACGCATTACGGATGTCGCCCAGGCGCTGGAGTTTGCCAGCGATAGCGCCTTTATCTACTTTTTCCGCAGCCAGACCGGCAAAACCCCCGGACAATACATCGCAAGGTAAATAGTCTGTTTTCGGCCAAAATGTTAACTCCAACACGCGAAGCGGCCGATATTCGGCTAAGGTTTTCTGATGGCCGTTCGCAGTGGCGCGAAGTCAGCAAAACGCAAAAATGGAGAATTATCGATGACGAGATCGGTTCTACGTCGCCCGGAAACCCTGACCTACCTTATTCAACTGGCACTGGGAGGCGCAATATTAAGCCTGGCGACATTCGCCGCGCAGGCAGATGACAACACCTCCCCGGTACCGCAATCGCCTGATGAACTATTAGGCCCGCTGTTTAACGACGTGCAGAGCGCGAAACTATTCCCTGACCAAAAAACCTTCGCTGATGCGGTACCGAACAGCGATCCGCTGATGATCCTTGCCGACTATCGAATGCAAAAAAGCCAGGCCAGCTTCGATCTGCGCCATTTCGTTGAGATCAACTTCACCCTGCCGCGTGATAACGATCAATACGTGCCGCCGAAAGGACAAACCCTGCGTCAACACATCGATGGGCTATGGCCAGTTTTAACCCGCAGCACCGTCGAGGTCGAGAAATGGGATTCGCTGCTGCCGCTGCCGAAACCTTATGTGGTACCCGGTGGACGCTTCCGCGAGGTTTATTACTGGGATAGTTATTTCACCATGCTGGGCCTCGCCGAAAGCGGGCACTGGGATAAAGTGGAAGACATGGTGGCCAACTTCGCTGCCGAAATAGACCGCTGGGGCCATATTCCAAACGGCAACCGCAGCTACTATCTGAGCCGTTCGCAGCCGCCGTTCTTCTCCTTTATGGTTGAGCTGCTGGCCAGCCACGATGGCGATCGGGCGCTGAAGACCTGGCTGCCGCAGATGGAAAAAGAGTATCGCTATTGGATGGAAGGCGCCGATGCGCTAACGCCCGGCAAAGCCAATAAACGCGTGGTGCGTATGGAAGATGGCGCGCTGCTTAACCGCTACTGGGATGATAACGATACGCCGCGCCCGGAGTCCTGGCTGGACGATGTCACCACCGCCAAAAACAATCCTAACCGCCCGGCCACCGAAATCTATCGCGACCTACGTTCCGCCGCGGCTTCCGGATGGGACTTCAGCTCTCGCTGGATGGATAATCCGCAGCAATTGGGGACTATCCGCACCACCAGCATCCTTCCTGTCGATCTCAATGCGCTGATGTTCCACATGGAAAAAACCATCGCCCGCGCCAGTAAGGCCGCTGGCGACAGCGCCAAAGCCGGACAGTACGATGCGCTGGCGAACGCCCGTCAGAAAGCGCTGGAAAAATATCTGTGGAACGATAAAGAAGGCTGGTATGCCGATTACGATCTGAAGAGCCATAAAGTCCGTAATCAGCTGACCGCCGCGGCGCTGTTCCCGCTGTACGTCAAAGCGGCCTCCAGCGAACGCGCCGCGAAAGTCGCCGCCGCCGCCGAAAGCCGCCTGCTGAAGCCCGGCGGCCTCACCACGACCACGGTCAATAGCGGCCAGCAATGGGACGCGCCAAACGGCTGGGCGCCGCTGCAGTGGGTGGCGGTGGAAGGCCTGCAGAACTACGGTCAGAAAAAGGTGGCCATGGAGGTCACCTGGCGCTTCCTCAGCAACGTCCAGCACACCTATGACAGCAAGCAGAAGCTGGTAGAGAAATATGACGTGAGTTCAACAGGTACCGGCGGCGGCGGCGGTGAATACCCGCTGCAGGACGGCTTTGGCTGGACCAATGGCGTGACGTTAAAGATGCTCGACCTGGTTTGCCCGCAGGAAAAACCGTGCGATGCCCTGCCGGCGACCCGGCCGACGCAGACAGAAAGCGCCACCGGCCAACAGCCAGCCGCGAACGATGCCGTGGCGGCTGCGGAGAAAAAAGCCCAGTAATCCCCCTGCGCGCGGCGATATCTTCGCCGCGCTTTTCCATCGACGTCACCCCATCATCCGCTCGACAGCCAGCAAAATGTCTTCTTGCTCTGAGGAGGACTATTTTGCTTGATCATGCAAAAGCAAACGATAATAATTCGCATTATTTTTAACGAAAAAGCATTTCGTTTATTTCCGCGGCGGCGCACAGGAGTGCCAGACCGCGCTATTCAGGATTATGGCATGATCTCCTCTGTTTACTTCAAACGCTCCGCGCTGGTGTGCGCCCTCGCGGCCGCCTTCCCTCTCGCCGCGCAGGCGGAAGATACTCTAATCGTTACCGCAAAGCCTGACGACTCCGCCAGCGCGCAGACACAAGGCTATAGCGCCAAAACGTCAACCGGCGCCACGAAAACCGATCAGCCGTTGATAACTACCGCCCAGTCGGTATCGGTGATCACCCGCCAGCAGATCGCCGATCAGGGCGCCAATACCGTAAGCCAGGCGCTCCAGTATACGCCGGGGGTTTATTCCAGTTTTGGCGGCGGCGCGACGCGCTTTGATACCATCTCGCTGCGCGGCTACCACGGCGGTGACGTCGATAACCTGTTCCTTGACGGCATGCGCCTGATGAGCGACGGCGGCAGCCATAACGTGCTGCAGATCGATCCATGGTTTATTGAGCGCGTCGACGTCATCCGCGGCCCCTCTTCCGCCCTTTATGGTCAGAGCGTACCGGGCGGGGTGGTCAATTTGACCTCCAAACGGCCGCAGTTCAGCCAGCAGGGTCACTTTCGCCTGACCGGCGGCACGCAAAATACCAAGGGCGCGGCCTTTGACTATACCGACGCCATCAATGACCAGTGGGCCTGGCGGCTCATCGGCATGACCCGCAGCAGCGATACGCAGTATGACCATACCCGCGAAGAGCGCTACGCGATTTCGCCTTCCTTGCTGTGGCAACCGGATAGCGATACTTCACTGCTGTTGCGCGCCTACCTGCAAAAAGATCCCTCAGGCGGCTACCACGGCTCTCTGCCGCTGGATGGCACCCGTTACGCGCACAACGGCCGTAAACTTTCACCCAGCACCAATGAAGGCGATCCGGGCGATGGCTACCAGCGCCGCGAACAGATCTACAGCTACGAGTTCAACCACCAGTTTAGCGATGTCTGGTCGGCCTACTCCGCGGGCAGCTATACCCATACAAATGTCTCGCTGGATCAGGTTTATCAGGTTGGCTGGGTAGGTGACAGCGACATGCTTTCCCGCGGCTACAGCGGTTCCCGCGGGTCGCTGGACGCCTGGTCAACCGATAACCGCCTGCGCGCCGATTTCGCCACCGGTGAACTGACGCATACGCTAATCCTCGGCGCTGAGTATCATCGCTTCCGCAACGATTTGTGGACCGGCGCCGGCAACGCGGCGCCGCTCAACCCGTTCACCGGCTATACGCCGCAAACGGGGCATACCATCACCTACAGCGATAATAATAATCGCCGTTATTACCAGACCGGGCTTTATCTGCAGGATGAGATGGTATGGAACCGCTGGCATCTTGATGTTTCCGGGCGCTACGACCGCATCGTTTCACAGCAGGTTAGCGACACCTCAGGCACGTCGAACCGCCGCTCCGACGATCACATCAGCGGCCGCGCCTCGCTGCTGTACGCGCTCGATAACGGCCTTTCGCCCTACTTAAGCTACAGCCAGGCGATTACCCCGGCGATGCTGCCGGGCGCCGATGGTACGTTATTAAAACCTACCACCGCCGAACAGGTGGAAGCAGGCCTGAAATTCCAGCCGCCGGGCAGCAGCGATTTGTATAGCATCGCGATATACGACTTGATGCAAAAGGATGTCGCCACCCGCGACCCGAACATTGCCACCGCCACCTATATTCCCGCCGGGAAAGTGCATTCGCAGGGCGTAGAGCTGGAAGCACATAACCAGATTACGCCGCAATTGAGCACTATTGCCTCTTATACCTGGAATCGCCTGCGCTTCCAGGACACGAAAGACGGCACCGATAGTAATACGCCGCAGCTGTCGCCAGATCAGATGGCCTCTTTCTGGGCGCGCTATCAATTGCCGGCGGGCATTACTGTTGGCGCGGGCGTGCGCTATATCGGTAAACAGTGGGCTGATGACGCCAATACCGAACGTTTACCGTCAGTCACCCTGATAGATGCGATGGCGCGCGCCGACCTCGGAGCGTGGTCGACAGCGATGAAAGGCGCCTATATCCAGGTTAACGCGAATAATATCGGCGATCGCGAATATCTTTCCGGCTGCTACGGCACCGGCAACTGTTACTGGGGGGCTGAACGCAGCGTCACGGCAACCGTGGGCTACGATTTCTGACAACGTTGCCTCCGGGAACCTCCCGGAGGCAACGCAAGGATAGGAATTACATCGCGTCCAGCGCTTTCTGCAGTTTCCAGATATAGCGCGGCGCCTGTGGGGCAGGATGCTTTTTCGCCACGTGTTCAAAGAACTCATCGGCATCGAGATCGTTAATCTCGTCAATAGCGTCCTGGCGATTCGACGAGAAAGTACGCAGCAGCGCGCCCGCGCCGTTAGCATAAGAGACCACCACCGCATAGCGCATCACCTGCGGGTCCTTAATCCCCGCCAGCGGGCCGTTTTCCAGAATACTCAGGTAAGCGGCCCCCATCGAGATATTGCGCTCTGGGTTCTTCAGTTCGCTTACCGAAGGCTGACCACGCCACCCCATCCGTTGATAGACATCACGCCCGGAGGTCGACGGCTTCAACTGCATCAGTCCTACCGCGCCGGATTTGCTGACCACCGAAGGATTACCGCCGGACTCAATCGCGATGATCGCCGTTATCAGCTGCGGGTCTACCCCCCACGCGGCGCCGGCTTTTTCGCTGATCGGCATCCACTGCATCGACCGCTTCACCGGGACTTCCGGGTTCCACGGCGGATTGGTGTAATCGTGCTTCGAGCTACAACCGGCCAACAATACAAATAAAAAAACAAACCATCTCAATTTCACACATCTATCCTTATTGGCTGAAGTTTGCCGCACGGAGATGACAATACACGTTCCAGGCGGCATGATAACCCTTTCATTCTTTGCAAGGAATTGCCATGTCTCAGTTTTATCTGGTCGCCCCTTCCGGTTACTGTATCAATCAACAGGCTGCGGCCCTTGGCGTGGCCCGTCTGCAGGAGGCCGGTCATCAGGTACTGAACCAACAGGCGATCTCCCGTCGACAGCAGCGTTTCGCCGGCAGCGACAGCGAACGCCTGGCCGATATTAACCAACTTGCGGCCCTCGAGGGAAAAAACCGCATCGTGCTGGCGGTACGCGGCGGCTATGGCGCCACCCGGTTACTACCGCAAATCGACTGGCAGGCATTGTCCGCGCGCCAGCGGCAGGATCCGCTGCTTATCTGCGGCCACAGTGATTTCACCGCCATCCAGATGGGACTGCTGGCTAAAGCCAACGCTATCAGCTTCAGTGGGCCGATGTTAGCGGGCAATTTCGGCGCTGAAACCCTGAATGCGTTTACTGAACATCACTTCTGGCAGGCGCTGCGCGAACCGGAGTTTACCCTCGAATGGCAAAGCGATGGCCCAACCTGCCGCGCCGAAGGCACCCTGTGGGGCGGCAATCTGGCGATGGTCACGTCGCTCATCGGCACGCCGTGGCTACCGCAGATTGACGGCGGTATTCTGGTGCTTGAGGATATCAACGAACACCCGTTCCGCGTAGAGCGTATGCTGCTGCAGTTGCTCAACAGCGGGATCCTTGCCCGCCAGCGGGCCATTGTGCTCGGCAGCTTTACCGGGGCGCAACCCAACGACTACGACGACGGTTACGATCTACCCACCGTCTACGCCTGGCTACGTCAGCAACTCGCCATCCCGCTGCTCACCGGACTCGAATTCGGTCATGAACAGCGCACCGTGACTTTGCCTCTCGGCGCACGGGCACGGCTGGTCAACAACGCCTCTGTCGCAGCGTTAACGATAAGCGGCCATCCGGTGCTGGCGGAATAAAAATTCCTCTGCGCGAGTATCCTGAAAACGCGCGGATTGTTAAAATGGTGTAATTTTCACCCCTTCACGCTGACAAGGAGTACGTGAACATTGGACGCCGCTGCGGTCATTAGTCTGTTTATCCTGGGTTCTGTTTTAGTAACCTGCAGTATTTTATTGAGTTCTTTCTCCTCGCGCCTCGGCATCCCGATTCTGGTTATCTTCCTCGCTATCGGTATGCTGGCAGGCGTTGACGGTATCGGCGGCATTCCTTTCGATAACTATCCCTTCGCCTATATGGTGAGTAACCTCGCGCTGGCGGTGATCCTGCTGGACGGCGGTATGCGCACCCAGGCCAGTTCGTTTCGCGTGGCGCTCTGGCCAGCGCTATCGCTGGCGACGGTCGGCGTGCTGATAACCTCCGCCCTTACCGGGATGATGGCGGCATGGCTATTCAAGCTCGATTTAATCGAAGGGCTGCTGATCGGCGCCATTGTCGGCTCCACCGACGCGGCAGCGGTCTTCTCGCTGCTCGGCGGTAAAGGGCTTAACGAGCGCGTCGGCTCGACCCTTGAAATTGAATCCGGTAGTAACGACCCGATGGCGGTATTCCTCACCATTACCCTGATTGAAATGATCCAGCAGCATGAAGCCGGTCTGAGCTGGATGTTTGTGGTGCATATCATTCAACAGTTCGGTCTGGGTATCGCTATTGGTCTTGGCGGCGGCTATTTGCTGCTGCAGATGATTAACCGTATTGTCCTGCCCACCGGGCTCTACCCGCTGCTGGCGCTAAGCGGCGGGATCATGATTTTCGCCGTCACCACGTCTCTTAACGGTAGCGGTATCCTCGCGGTCTATCTCTGCGGTTTCCTGCTCGGTAATAAACCCATTCGCAACCGCCACGGCATTCTGCAAAACTTTGACGGCCTGGCGTGGCTGGCGCAAATCGCCATGTTCCTCGTCCTGGGTCTGCTGGTGACGCCGTCCGACCTGTGGCCGATCGCGATTCCGGCGCTACTGCTGTCAATGTGGATGATCTTCATCGCGCGTCCGCTGTCGGTATTCGCCGGCCTGCTGCCGTTCCGCGGTTTTAATCTGCGCGAGCGAGTGTTTATCAGCTGGGTCGGATTGCGCGGCGCGGTGCCGATTATCCTCGCTGTTTTCCCGATGATGGCCGGGCTTGAGAACGCGCGGCTGTTCTTTAACGTCGCCTTTTTCGTGGTGTTGATTTCACTGCTACTTCAGGGCACCTCGCTCTCCTGGGCGGCGAAAAAAGCGAAAGTCGTAGTACCACCGGTCGGCTGGCCTATCTCACGCGTCGGGCTGGATATCCATCCGGAAAATCCGTGGGAACAGTTTGTCTACCAGTTGGGTGATGATAAATGGTGCGTTGGCGCAGCGTTGCGCGACCTGCACATGCCGCCGGAGACTCGCATCGCGGCACTCTTCCGCGACAACGTACTGCTGCATCCTACCGGCAGCACGCGGCTGATGGATGGCGATATTCTTTGTGTTATCGGCCGCGAGCGCGACCTGCCGGCGCTGGGTAAAATGTTTAGCCAGTCGCCGCCGGTTTCTCTCGATCAGCGATTCTTTGGCGACTTCATCCTCGATGCGGAAGCTAAATTCGCCGACGTGGCGCAGATCTACGGCCTCGACGGCGGCGAGGAGTTTCGCGAGCATCAGCAGTCGCTGGGTGATGTGATACAGCAACTGTTAGGCGCCGCGCCGGTCGTTGGCGATCAGGTGGAGTTTGCCGGTATGGTGTGGACGGTCGCGGAAAAAGAGGACGATCACGTACTGAAGGTGGGTGTGCGGGTCGCGGAAGATGAGGCGGAGTGATCCGCCTCACACAAAGTTACACTGTCACTACCGGCACGCGTGGCGCCAGGGCGCACATTAATTCATAACCGACGGTGCCGCTGGCCGCAGCGACATCGTCAATCTTAATCTCCTGTCCCCATAACTCGACCGGCGCGCCAATACCCGCATGCGGGCAAGGCGTCAGATCTACCGCCAACATATCCATCGAAACACGCCCGACGGTGGTGGTGCGTACGCCGTCGACCAGCACCGGCGTGCCGCTCGGGGCGACGCGCGGATAGCCGTCGGCATAACCGCAGGCGACAATGCCGATGCGCTGCTCGCCGGATGTCTGATACAGCCCACCATAGCCCACCCGTTCGCCGCTTTTCAGCGTCTGTACGGCAATCACTTCACTGCTGAGGGTCATCGCCGGTTTCAGGCCGCTATTGGCAATATCCCGCCACTGGCCCGACGGCGATGCGCCATACAGCACAATTCCCGGACGCACCCAATCAAAGTGCGCTTCCGGATGCCACAGCGTGGCCGCTGAGTTCGACAACGAACGCGGGCAGTCCAGCCCCTCCGCCGCCTGTTCGATACGGCGCATGGGCTCCGCGATGCCCTCCGGGTTTTCCGCATCAGCGAAATGCGACATCAGCGTCATTTCACCGACGTTGGCGAGCGATCGCAGCTGTTGCCAGACGGTATGCACTCGCTCGGGCATAAAGCCCAGTCTATTCATACCGCTATTCACTTTAAGATAGATATCCAGCGGCGCATGCAGTTTAGCCTGCTGCAGGGCTTTAATTTGCCAGTTGCTGTGTACGCTGGTGGTCAGACGATACTTATCAAGCAGCGCCAGTTCATCGGCGTGAAAGAACCCTTCCAGCAGTAGAATCGGTCCTTTCCAGCCCTTTTCCCGCAGCAGGATTGCCTCTTCGAGATTGAGCAATGCGTATCCATCTGCGGCGTTCAGCGCCTGCCACATCCGCGCCAGGCCGTGGCCATAGGCATTCGCCTTGACCACCGCCCAAACGCGCGCCCCAGGGGCGGCGCGGCGAACAATCTGTAAATTCTGACGTAAAGCCGACAGATCAATGCTGGCTTTTACCGGACGAGACATGGAGGCTCCTTAGTTATGCACGCCGTGCAGATGCTGAGCGCGAGCCGGCGTAAAGCCCGGGCTGTAACGCGCCACGGCCAGATCATCATAAGGGATCGCCGGCGTACGCCCGGAGATCAGGTCACTCAGAAGCTGCCCGGACCCGCAGGCCATGGTCCAGCCCAGCGTGCCGTGCCCGGTGTTCAGCCACAGGTTTTTGTACGGTGTACGGCCAACCACCGGCGTACCATCCGGCGTCATCGGCCGCAGGCCAGTCCAGAAGGTGGCCTGCTCAACGTAGCCGCCGCGCGGGAACAGATCGCGAACCACCATCTCCAGCGTCTCGCGGCGCGGCTTCAGCAACTCTTTATTGAAGCCGACAATTTCCGCCATCCCGCCAACGCGAATACGCTTATCGAAACGGGTAATCGCGATTTTGTAAGTCTCATCAAGGATAGTCGATACCGGCGCGCCGCTCTCTTCGGCAATCGGAATAGTCAACGAGTAGCCTTTCAGCGGATAGACCGGGATATCCACCAGCCCTTTGAGCATCGCGGTGGAGTAAGAACCAAACGCCATCACGTAGGCGTCGCCCTTAATAATTTCCTCGCCGCATTTCACACCGGCGATTTGATCGCCTTCGTAAAGCAGCGCATCGACAGAGGTATTAAAGCGGAAAGTCACCCCTGCCGCCTCGGCCATCGCCGCCAGACGGGTGGTGAAGAGCTGGCAATCGCCGGTTTCATCGTTTGGCAGGCGCAGGCCGCCGGTCAGTTTATGACTGACTTCCGCCAGCGCCGGTTCGACTTCGCGCAGGCGATTGGCTTCCAGCAGTTGATACGGCACACCGGCCTCTTCCAGCACGGCGATATCGCGAGTGGCGTTTTCATACTGTTTTTCGGTGCGGAAAAGCTGCAGGGTGCCCCCCTGGCGGCCTTCATACTGGATACCGGTGGTTTCACGCAGCGCTTTCAGGCAATCACGGCTATATTCCGCCAGGCGCACCATACGCCCTTTATTTTCCATATAGTGGCGGGTATCGCAGTTACGCAACATCTGCCACATCCACTTGAGCTGGAACTGCGTGCCGTCAAGGCCAATCGCCAATGGCGCATGGCGCTGGAACATCCATTTAATCGCCTTCAGCGGCACGCCCGGCGCCGCCCACGGCGCCGCGTAGCCGGGAGAGATCTGCCCGGCGTTGGCGGCGCTGGTTTCTTCAGCGGGCCCTGGCTGACGGTCGATAACCGTCACCTCATGTCCCGCCTGGCTTAAATACCAGGCGCTCGCTACCCCAACCACCCCACTTCCCAGTATGACGACTCGCATAGCCACTCCGTAATAGTTAAAGAACAATCATCTAATTACAAATTGATAACCCAGATGAAAATATTATTCAACATACGCTTTATTTATGGTGACTTATCTCACACCAAACCGCACCAGCACTGACACCAGAGATTTACGATCTCCTGCTGCGCTTTATTTTTCCTCAGTATAAAATGCTGCACAAATGTTAAATTAAGGCCTTTAGGATTGTGAAATCGCGAAGAAAAGAAATTACCCGCAGACGCAGTTTGTTATGGCGTGTTCTATGCTTGATAAGAGGTTCTCCATAAAGAGAGAACCACCAACAACGAGGGCGCGCTAATGGCTACGATTGATTCCATGAACAGGGACACCACCCGGTTAAGCGATGGACCCGACTGGACTTTTGAACTGCTGGAAACCTATCTCGCCGAGGTCGATCGGGTGGCGAAACTGTATCGTCTTGACACCTATCCGCATCAAATCGAGGTGATCACCTCCGAACAAATGATGGACGCCTACTCCAGCGTCGGGATGCCGATCAACTATCCCCACTGGTCGTTCGGCAAAAAATTTATCGAAACCGAGCAGGCGTATAAACACGGTCAGCAAGGTCTGGCCTATGAGATAGTCATTAACTCCAACCCTTGTATCGCTTATTTGATGGAGGAGAACACCATTACCATGCAGGCGCTGGTGATGGCGCACGCCTGTTATGGGCACAACTCCTTCTTTAAAAACAACTATCTGTTCCGCAGCTGGACCGATGCCAGCTCAATCATCGACTACCTTATATTCGCGCGTAAATACATTACCGAATGTGAAGAGCGCTACGGCGTCGATGAAGTCGAAAAATTGCTCGACTCCTGCCATGCGCTAATGAACTACGGTGTCGACCGCTACAAACGCCCGCAGAAAATATCGCTGCAGGAGGAGAAGGCGCGACAGAAAAGCCGCGAAGAGTATCTGCAAAGCCAGGTGAACATGCTGTGGCGTACTCTGCCAAAACGGGAAGAGGAAAAAGCCATCGAGGCGAGCCGCCGTTATCCTTCCGAACCGCAAGAGAACCTGCTGTACTTCATGGAGAAGAACGCGCCGCTGCTTGAGTCCTGGCAGCGCGAGATCCTGCGTATCGTGCGTAAGGTCAGCCAGTATTTTTATCCGCAGAAGCAGACTCAGGTTATGAACGAGGGTTGGGCGACATTCTGGCACTACACCATCCTCAATCATCTGTATGACGAAGGAAAAGTGACAGAGCGCTTTATGCTGGAGTTTCTGCACAGCCACACCAACGTGGTGTTCCAGCCGCCCTACAACAGCCCGTGGTACAGCGGGATCAACCCCTACGCGCTGGGTTTCGCCATGTTCCAGGATATTAAACGTATCTGCCAGTCGCCAACGGAAGAAGATCGCTACTGGTTCCCGGATATCGCCGGTTCCGATTGGCTGGAGACGCTGCATTTCGCCATGCGCGATTTTAAAGATGAGAGTTTTATCAGCCAGTTCCTGTCACCGAAGGTGATGCGCGATTTCCGCTTGTTCACCGTACTCGACGACGACCACAATAATTACCTGGAGATTTCCGCCATTCATAATGAGGAAGGCTATCGGGAAATTCGTTCTAAGCTGTCGGCGCAGTATAACCTCAGCAACCTCGAACCGAATATTCAGGTCTGGAACGTTGACCTGCGCGGCGACCGTTCGTTGACGCTGCGCTATGTGCCGCACAACCGCGTGCCGCTGGATAAGAGCCGCCGCGAGGTACTCAAACACGTTCACCGCCTGTGGGGCTTTGACGTGATCCTTGAGCAGCAGAATGCCGACGGCAGCGTTGAGCTGTTGGATCGCACGCCGCCGCGGCAGAACGCGCTGTAAGGCTGAAAAAAATGCCCGGATTATCCGGGCATTTTTATAGAGTGAGCCGTACTTAGCGCATATTAATGGCTAAATCGCCGGGCAGCGTTTTTTGCATCCGATGCCAGATCTCGCCGCTGTTGTGGCCATAGGCGCGGACGATTTCGTACACTTTATCGTGCTGACTCTCTTCGCACACTTTCGCCAACTGGTGATAGAAACCCAGCGCCAGGCTACGCGCTTCCGGATTAGCAAAATAGTGACGGCCGATGCGGGTATACAGCCCCTTCATGCCGTTGAGGATCAGACCGTAGATGGGGTTGCCGGAGGCAAACGCCAGACCGCGGAAGATGTTGTAATCCAGTTCGGCGAAAGCGTCGGCATGATCTTCAACTTCACGGGCGGTAGACAGTACCTCCAGCGCTTTGTCCGGGTGCTGGCGGAAGGCGGTACGAATAAAAATCGTCGAGATATTGGTGCGCACCGACAGCAAGTTATCAATCAGTTGCGGTACGCTATCATGGTCGAGGCGCGCCAGCGTCTCAAGAATATTCAGTCCGGAGGTTTCCCAGAAGTTGTTCACCTTCGTCGGTTTACCGTGCTGGATAGTCAGCCAGCCATCACGGGCCAGACGTTGCAACACTTCGCGCAGAGTTGTTCGGGTCACACCAATCAGTTCAGAAAGTTCACGTTCAGCAGGGAGAATAGATCCAGGCGGGAAACGGTTATTCCAGATACTTTCAATGATGTACTCTTCCGCGAAACCCGCAGGGCTTTGCGCCTTAATGACCATAGTAAGATTTCCATTACACAGCGTTGCAAATTGCACTCATCATACCAGAGCAGTCATACGCCAGATAGCATCTGAAAGTAATTAAAAGGGGATCGCCGTTTCATTTTCAGCTTTTGCTTAACGCCTTCCATTACCTGTCATGCGCCGCGAAGAAAGTTGCTTCCCTTTTTACTCAACTGGTAATCTTGCAATAGTTACGCATAAAATCATGTTGTTTGACGGAAGGACCTCTGTCGTGGAAATGTCTTATGGCCGCGCCCTGTGGCGCAATTTTCTTGGCCAGTCGCCAGACTGGTACAAGCTTCTCCTGATTATCTTCCTGGTGGTTAACCCGCTGGCGTTTTATCTGCAACCATTTGTTGCCGGTTGGCTGTTAGTGGTAGAGTTTATCTTCACCCTGGCGATGGCGCTCAAATGCTACCCGCTACTGCCTGGCGGCCTGCTGGCGATAGAAGCGGTGCTGATCGGTATGACCAGCCCCGAACATATCCGCGAAGAGATAGCCAATAATCTCGAAGTCCTGCTGTTGCTGATGTTTATGGTGGCCGGGATCTATTTCATGAAGCAGCTATTGCTGTTTATTTTTACCCGTCTGTTGCTGGGGATCCGCAGCAAGATGCTGCTGTCGCTGGCCTTCTGCCTTGCGGCCGCCTTTCTCTCCGCCTTCCTCGACGCGCTCACCGTCGTGGCGGTGGTCATTAGCGTGGCAGTAGGCTTTTACGGCATTTATCATCGCGTCGCCTCCGCGCGGCCTGATGATAACGACATGCTTGATGACAGCCACATCGATCAGCATTACCGCGACGTGCTCGAACAGTTCCGCAGCTTTTTACGCAGCCTGATGATGCACGCCGGCGTCGGTACCGCCCTCGGCGGCGTGATGACCATGGTCGGCGAACCGCAGAACCTAATTATCGCCAAAGCCGCCGGCTGGCACTTCGGTGAGTTCTTCATTCGTATGTCGCCGGTAACCCTGCCGGTTATCCTGTGCGGCCTGATAACCTGCCTGCTGCTGGAAAAATTTCGTCTGTTCGGCTATGGCGAGCCGCTGCCGGTACCGGTGCGCAAAGTCCTGCAGGATTTCGACGACCGTAGCCGCCAGAGCCGTAGCCGCCAGGATCGGATGCGCCTTATCGCCCAGGGGATCATCGGCGTGTGGCTGATTGCCGCCCTCGCCCTGCATCTGGCGGAAGTTGGCCTGATTGGCCTCTCCGTCATCGTGCTGGCAACCACCTTTTCCGGCGTGACCGACGAGCACGCCATCGGTAAAGCCTTTACCGAAGCGCTGCCGTTTACCGCCCTGCTGACGGTGTTTTTCGCTATCGTGGCGGTGATTATCGATCAGCATCTGTTTGCCCCAGTGATTGAGTTCGTCCTGCAGGCTTCGCCGCACGCTCAGCTATCGCTGTTCTATCTGTTTAACGGCCTGCTGTCGTCCATCTCCGATAACGTCTTTGTCGGTACGGTGTATATCAACGAAGCAAAAGCGGCGCTGGAGCATGGCGTTATCAGCCTGCAGCAGTTTGAAATGCTGGCGGTCGCCATTAATACCGGTACTAACCTGCCCTCCGTCGCCACCCCCAATGGCCAGGCCGCATTTCTGTTCCTGTTGACCTCGGCGCTGGCGCCGCTGATCCGCCTCTCTTATGGCAGAATGGTGTGGATGGCGCTGCCTTATACCATCGTGTTAACGCTGGTCGGCCTGCTGTGCGTCGAAACCCTGTTGATGCCGGCCACCCAGTGGATGCTCAGCCACGGCTGGTTGACCACCCCAATACTGCCGTAATTGCGCAGCCCGTTACCCGGGTTCACCCCGGGTAATGAATATTCATTTACGTAATATTTTCCGACTAGCGGATGGCGTCGCGGTAGTTTTCGTTTACACTGCCATGATTTAGCATGTTCCAGGGAAATGATTATGTTGCAATACTTAAACCAGTGCTCACGGGGACGCGGCGCCTGGCTCTTGATGGCGTTAACCGCTTTTATACTTGAATTAGTGGCGCTGTGGTTCCAGCACGTGATGCTGCTGCAGCCCTGCGTGTTGTGTATTTATGAACGCTGCGCCCTGTTTGGCATTATGGGCGCCGGACTGGTGGGCGCTATCGCGCCGAAAACTCCGTTGCGCTACGTCGCGCTGCTGATCTGGCTATACAGCGCCCTACGCGGTTTGCAGTTAGCCTGGGAACACACCATGATTCAGCTGTACCCCTCTCCGTTCCAGACCTGCGATTTCGCCGCGCGTTTCCCGACATGGCTGCCGCTGGATAAATGGCTGCCGCAGGTATTCGTCGCCACCGGCGACTGCTCCGTGCGCCAGTGGGAATTCCTGACGCTGGAGATGCCGCAGTGGCTGGTAGGCATCTTTGCCGCTTATCTGGTCATCGGTCTGCTGGTGCTGATCGCTCAGCCATTTAAGGCTAAAAAACGCGATCTGTTCGGCCGTTAAGTTATCCTGCCAGATAGAAAACGCTCCTTCGGGGGCGTTTTTTATGCCTGTAAGTTGACGACGCCCCTTTAAAGATGCATATTAAATACATCTTATATGCATCCACTGAGGAGCTCACCATGTCTCACCTGCGTATCCCAGCTAACTGGAAAGTTAAACGCTCCACTCCGTTCTTCACTAAAGAAAATGTTCCGGCGGCGCTGCTCACCCATCACAATACTGCCGCTAACGTTTTCGGTCAGCTGTGCGTAATGGAAGGAACGGTAACCTACTACGGTTTTCATGACGAGCAGGCTACCGAGCCGGAGGTGAAGGTCGTCATCAACGCCGGGCAGTTCGCCACCAGCCCACCGCAGTATTGGCACCGTATCGAGCTCAGCGATGATGCCCAGTTCAATATTAACTTCTGGGTTGAGGATGAAAGCCACGGCGAAGACGGCCTGTTCCACGCAAAGAAAAGCTAATCCCCTGATGCGCAAGCGGTTGATCATCGACGTCCGGATGTTTAAAGTCGTTACCCGAAAGGCTCGTCTTGTTTGAGTCTGAAATGGGATAAGTCACCATGAGCATAGTCTGGTATATGACGCTAATCTGCATTGTCGTCGCGTATTTAATGATGAGTTTCCTGCCCATCTGATCGCCGCAAGCAGTCATCGCGCCGGGGAGACCTGGCAGCTCGTCAACTCCCTTTCAGCCCGGCCACCGCGCCGGGTCTATTTTTTTCTACATCTGCTTTACAAATATTCCTAAAGTTCCCCGCCCCCGCGCCGATGATGAAATGCCAAACGCACCTGGTGATGATGACTTAAATGTGGGGTTTCCGATGAGTAGAAACGGCTGGCGTTCGCTTAGTGTTGTTTTTTTCCCATGCGCTTTATTATGGGCAGGGATTATCTGGCTGGCATTGAGAATGATGGGATATTAATGCGAATAAAGAACCGGGCCGCGCAGGCAGGGAATGCCCGGTTCTAATATTTTGATGAGTTTACTGCGCCCAGCCTGGTTTGTTTAAAATATGGTCCTGCCAGTCGACGACGGTGGACTCTTTTACCGCTATATGGCGCACGGAAATACGTTCGCCGTGCATCGCCACTTTTGAGCCGGTCAGCAGCGGGTGCCAGTGCGGCAGCGTTTTACCTTCCGCCAGCAGTCGATAGGCGCAGGTGTGCGGCAGCCATTCGAAGGTCGGCAGATTATCACGCGTGAGTTTGATGCAGTCCGGTTCGTACTCGAAGCGACGCTCGTAGTTACGGCACTGGCAGGTTTTAATGTTGAGCTGACGGCAGGCGACGTTGGTAAAGTAAATCTCGTCGGTATCTTCATCCATTAGCTTATGCAGGCAGCACTGTCCGCAGCCGTCGCACAGTGATTCCCACTCCGCGTCGGTCATTTCATCCAGTGTTTTTTGTTGCCAGAAAGGTTGTTCGCTCATTGGGATGTCCGTCATTACAATTCAGGGTGCACCTTATAACCAGTCTGGCACGCCGATGCAAGTTTTGCCGCCCCAAAAGGCGGCAAGCGGACGTTACAGCACACGGGTGGATAACGTCAAACCATTGAAGCCGACTTCCAGCTCATCGCCGCTGGCGAGCGGCCCGACCCCCTCCGGGGTCCCGGTCAGAATGATATCGCCCGCTTTCAGCGTAAAGAAGCGCGACATATAGGCAATTAGCGGTACGATCTTATGAATCATATCCGCAGTCGTCCCCTGCTGGCGAACTTCACCATTAATCTTCAGGCTTAGCGGCATATTTTGCGGATCGCCGTTGAACTCGGCTGCAGGAATAAAACCGGAGATTGGACAGGCGTTATCGAACCCCTTGGCTTTCTCCCACGGTTGCCCGGCCTTTTTCATCTTGCCCTGAATATCACGCAGGGTGAGATCCAGCGCCACGCCATAACCAGCAATCGCCTTACGCACGTGGTCTTCGCTGGCCTGGCGCAAGGTGCTGCCGATCAGCACCGCCAGTTCAACCTCATGGTGCACCGATCCCAATCCTTCAGGAAGTACCAACGGCTGGCGGATATCGCATAGCGCCGTTTCAGGTTTAATAAACAGCACCGGCTCTTCCGGCATCGCGCTGCCCATCTCCTTAATATGTTTTGCGTAATTACTGCCAACGCAAACCACTTTGCTCACTGGATAATCCAGTAACTCGCCCTGCCAGTTATGATGTTGGTACATTATTTTCCCTCAATGGGTTAATCGGATTTATTCCCCTGTTCCGCGAGGTGTTTCTTGAGTAGATTCTCAGGAGGGGGAGGAAGTTGGAGGTAATAGCCCTGATCGACGAGCGCTTGTTTTACTTTTTCGAGGTCAGCGTTAGCCAGCGTCTTGCGCCCGTCGAGCGGCAGCAACATGGTCATCTGCGGGCTGCCGAAGCTTGCCATCAGTTCCGGCGGGACGCGCGAGAAATCGTCCTTTTTTTCGACATATAAATAGGTTTGTTCACGTTTAGTACTTCGATAGATCACACAAAACATAGTTTTACTCGGAATTAGACCCGTGGTCACTTGCCTCAATATATGAGTGACTATAACATGCCTTTTAGTCTTCGGAATATCACCGCACTTCGGCGGATGATAAACAGCAAATTGAGTAAGGCCAGGATGTCAAATACGCCAATCGAACTTAAGGGCAGTAGCTTCACCTTATCTGTCGTTCATTTGCACGATGCAAATCCCGAGGTTATTCGTCAGGCGTTAGAAGACAAAATCGCCCAGGCTCCCGCTTTTTTACGTCATGCACCGGTCGTGGTCAACATCAGCAGTATTGAAGAGAGCGTCGACTGGCGCCCGATGCATGAAGCTATCGTCGCCACCGGTTTACGCATCATGGGGGTGAGCGGTTGTAAAATTTCCCGCCTGAAAACGGAAATCGACCGCGCCGGGATCCCGCTACTGACGGAAGGAAAAGAGAAAATCGTTCGTCAGGCGCCGCCGCCGGAACCCGTTGAACCGCCACCAGTTGCTACGCCGATCACAAAAACGCGTTTGATTGATCTGCCGGTACGTTCCGGTCAGCGCATTTATGCGCCACACTGTGATCTAATTGTTACAAACCATGTGAGTGCCGGAGCGGAACTTATCGCTGATGGTAACATCCATGTGTATGGCATGATGCGGGGACGTGCGCTGGCTGGCGCAAGCGGCGACAGAGATGCCCAAATATTTTGTACTAACCTCTCGGCGGAACTGGTGTCCATCGCAGGGGAATATTGGCTGAGCGATAACATCCCAGCTGAATTTTATGGCAAAGCGGCGCGCCTGCGTTTAGGCGACGGTGCTTTGACAATTCAACCGTTCAATTAATCCCTTTTTAACAAGGAATTTCTATGGCACGCATTATTGTTGTGACTTCGGGTAAAGGGGGCGTTGGTAAGACCACCTCCAGCGCGGCCATCGCTACTGGTTTGGCCCAGAAGGGAAAGAAAACTGTCGTTATCGACTTCGATATCGGCCTGCGTAACCTCGACCTGATTATGGGATGCGAGCGTCGGGTGGTTTATGATTTCGTCAACGTTATCCAGGGCGATGCCACTCTCAATCAGGCGCTAATCAAAGATAAGCGTACTGAAAATCTCTATATCCTTCCGGCTTCTCAGACCCGTGATAAAGACGCGCTGACCCGCGAAGGCGTAGATAAAGTTCTAGAAGAACTGAAAAAGATGGACTTCGATTTTATTGTCTGCGACTCCCCGGCAGGCATCGAAACCGGCGCGCTAATGGCGCTGTACTTCGCTGACGAAGCCATCATCACCACTAACCCGGAAGTCTCCTCCGTACGCGACTCCGACCGTATTCTTGGCATTCTGGCCTCCAAATCCCGTCGCGCGGAAAATGGCGACGAGCCGATTAAAGAGCACCTGCTGCTGACGCGCTACAATCCAGGCCGCGTGAACAAAGGCGACATGCTGAGCATGGAAGACGTGCTGGAAATTCTGCGCATCAACCTGGTGGGCGTGATTCCGGAAGATCAGTCTGTACTGCGCGCATCGAACCAGGGCGAGCCGGTGATTCTGGATACCGTTTCAGATGCGGGTAAAGCCTATGCGGATACTGTGGATCGTCTGCTCGGAGAAGAACGTCCTTTCCGCTTCATCGAAGAAGAGAAGAAAGGTTTCCTCAAACGCCTGTTCGGAGGATAAATTATGGCATTACTCGACTTTTTTCTCTCGCGAAAAAAGAACACGGCTAACATTGCGAAAGAACGCCTGCAAATCATCGTCGCGGAGCGCCGCCGCGGCGACGCGGAACCGCATTACCTGCCGCAGCTGCGCAAAGATATCCTGGAGGTCATCTGTAAATACGTGCAGATAGACCCAGAGATGGTCAGCGTACAGCTGGAACAGCGCGATGGTGATATTTCGATTCTCGAGCTGAACGTGACCCTGCCAGAAGCTGAAGAGTCGAAACCCTGACCCTGTTGTCGCATTAACGGCATCTCGCCGTAGTATTAAAAAAACCGGTCACGCAACGCGCGGCCGGTTTTTTTATGGCCTGAAGGGCGCTCAGGATTAGCGCGGGTAGTTGTTGAGCAGCGCGTTCAGACGCTCGGCCATCAATTCACCGCGCCAGCCGGAAACCAGCTCCGGCTCGCCGTTTTTGGTTTTCAGCTGCCAGTGCCAGTTCAGCAGTTGGTTAATCTGGCGGCGAGACGCCAGTAGTTCGGCGCTCACGCCCTTCTCAGCGCTCACTTCCTGTACCAGCGCTTTAATATCTTTAAAGGCTTTGCGGTATCCCGGCATATCGATCAGGTTTTGCAATGGCTCAGGCAGCGCCGATTCCGGCAAGGCCTGCGCTTTCTCAACCAGGCTAATCAACGTTTTGCCGTGGAAGCGAATTTCACTCCCGGATAAACCCAGACTATCAAGCTCGCCAAGGCTGGTCGGCATATAGCGCGCCACGCTCCACAGATGCTCTTCGCGTACCACAAAGTTCACCGCCAGGTTACGCTCGCGCGCTTTGCGCAGACGCCACTCCGCCAGCAACTGCAGGCAGCCCAGCTGACGTGTACGCAGTTGCCAGGCATTGCCGATTTCCCGCCACGCCTCCGCCGGGTCAAGGACTTCCTGACGGCGCTGCTGCATCAGGTGGCACTCGTTCAACGCTGCCGGCAGCCAGCCCGCATGGTCGGTTTCCGCCATTAATTTGCTGGCGATCGGCAACAGATACCAGACATCGGCGGCCGCGTATTCGCACTGACGCTCGGTCAGCGGTCGGGCCAGCCAATCGGTACGTGATTCGCTTTTGTCCAGCGCGACGCCGGAATACTCTTCAACCATTGAAGCAAAGCCCCATGACATCGGACGCCCACAGAAAGCGGCCAGAAT
The DNA here is from genome assembly GCF_040064335.1 of Klebsiella sp. CN_Kp088. Classification (NCBI taxonomy): domain Bacteria; kingdom Pseudomonadati; phylum Pseudomonadota; class Gammaproteobacteria; order Enterobacterales; family Enterobacteriaceae; genus Klebsiella; species Klebsiella sp. CN_Kp088. Next base: position 47,078 of record NZ_JBEAIQ010000021.1, read on the forward strand.
CTGGGTGTCGATCAGCGGCTGTGGCATCAGGTTGAACGCGTTGAGGAAGACTTCTAAATCTTCGCTGCCCGCATGCAGATATTTGGTGACATTTTGGTTAAGCAGCAGCTCGCGCATCGGCGCCCAGTCGTTGATGGTCAACGGATCGATCAGAGAAACCTGTTTGCCGTCGAACAGCTGCAGCAAACCAAGCTGCGGATAGTAGGTGCGGGTGCGAACAAACTCGGTATCCAGCGCAACCGCAGGCGCCGAACTTGCCGCTTCACAGATAGCGCGCAGGCCATCGTCGGTGGTGATCATCTGATAGTTCAAATCATACTCTCTTAACTTGCGCCCATAAAAAACGCCGGCTTAGCCGGCGCGAGATTAATCACAAACCTCATGCAATCGTTGGGCTTGCAGATTGCACCAGACAAATAACAAGGAAAATCAATTTATTGATTTTCGGCCGATAACCACAAAGAAGGAAAAACCACGCTTTTTCCTTCTTTGTCAGTAATCTGGACGCCGGCTTAGCCGGCGCAGGGCGACTCACTCGTTGCTTAGCCTTTATTGTCTACTTTAGCACGGGCTTCGTCACGCAGTTCTCGTCGTAAAATTTTGCCGACGTTGGATTTCGGCAGTTCATCACGAAACTCCACCAGCTTCGGCACTTTGTAGCCGGTCAAATGGCGACGACAGAAAGTAATCAGCGCTTCTTCGGTTAACGCGGCATCTTTCTTCACCACAAAGATCTTCACCGCTTCACCGCTGCTGCCGGAGGGTACGCCGACGGCTGCCACTTCCTGTACGCCGGAGTGCTGCATCACAACATCTTCGATTTCATTCGGATAGACGTTAAAACCGGAAACCAGAATCATATCTTTTTTACGATCGACGATCCGCAGAAAGCCTTCATCATCCATCACCGCGATATCGCCGGTATGCAGCCAGCCATCTTTAATGATTTCATCGGTGGCATCCGGACGCTGCCAGTAGCCCAGCATCACCTGCGGCCCTTTGATGCAAAGCTCGCCCGGCTCACCCGGCGCGACTTCATTATCGTCATCATCGACCAGCTTGGCTTCGGTCGATGGCACCGGCAAGCCGATGCTACCGCTGTGGTAGTCGATATCATGCGGGTTAACGCTCACCAGCGGCGAGCACTCCGTCAGGCCGTAGCCCTCCAGCAGATACTGGCCGGTCAGTTTCACCCAGCGCTCCGCTACCACCTGCTGCACCGGCATGCCGCCGCCGGCGGAAAGATGCAGCGAAGAGAAATCAAGCTGCTGGAATTCTTTATTGTTCAATAGCGCGTTAAACAAGGTATTCACCCCGGTCATCGCGGTGAAAGGATATTTTGCCAGCTCTTTTACCAGACCCGGAATATCACGCGGATTGGTAATCAGCAGGTTCTGCCCGCCAAGTTCGATAAACAGCAGGCAGTTCATGGTCAAAGCGAAGATGTGATAGAGCGGCAGCGCGGTCACCACCAGCTCTTTACCGCGGTGCAGTAGCGGACCGTAGGTCGCATTCACCTGTTCAAGGTTAGCCAGCATATTGCGGTGGGTCAGCATCGCCCCTTTCGCCACGCCGGTGGTACCGCCGGTGTACTGCAGGAAGGCCAGATCGTCCGCGACGATTTCCGGCTTCACGTACTGCATACGGTAGCCATGCTGCAGGGCGCTACGAAATGAGATGGCGTCCGGTAGATGATATTTCGGCACCAGCCGCTTAATGTACTTCACCACAAAGTTGACCAACGTCCCTTTGGCGGTGGAGAGCTGGTCGCCCATCCGCGTCAGGATGACGTGTTTTACCTGGGTTTTATCAACGACTTTCTCCAGGGTATGTGCGAAGTTGGAAACGATCACAATCGCCGCCGCACCGCTGTCATTGAGCTGGTGCTCCAGTTCGCGCGGGGTATACAGCGGGTTGACGTTGACGGCAATCATTCCGGCACGCAGGATCCCAAACAGCGCCACCGGGTATTGCAGCAGGTTAGGCATCATCAGCGCGACGCGATCGCCCTTCTGTAGCCCTAAACCTTGCTGGAGATAAGCGGCGAAAGCGCGGCTGCGCTCTTCCAGCTTACGGTAGGTCATCACCTCGCCCATGTTGATAAATGCCGGCTGATCGGCATAACGGGTGGTGGCGTGTTCAAACAATTCAACCAGGGATTGATAGCGGTCAGGATTTATCTCCGCCGGAACATCGGCGGGATAACGGTTTAGCCAAACCTTTTTCACTGCTTCACCTCTGAAATAGTTATTCGTCGTCATCACAGCCCCTGATCAACAAACATTTTGTTAACATTATATTAACTCAGCGTACCAGTTTATTAATTAGGCGTTTTTCAGGTTGCGAAGCGCGTCACTATTTATTTTTCTTATGAGACTTAAAAACACGAAACAGCGGGCTAGCCGCTGTTTCTATTCCATTATAAAAACAACAAAATCATTCCGTTACGACATTTCTGACCTCAGCCGGGCCCGGATTATACCAACCCCAGCCACCGTATCCGTAGCCCCAGGGGCGCGGACCGAGCATCCACGGGTCAATGGGCTGCGGCGGCATCACCACCTGCTGCACCACGTTCCAGCGCTTATAGCCGGTGGCGTTCATCAACATGAATTTATACGGCGTTGCGCCAACTTTACCGTCGACAACGCCGCTAATCGGCCCAACCACGGTGACCAACTGGCCACGGAAATCGACCGGATCGAGGAAACCGCTCACGTCGGCGAGGATACGGCCGCGCGAAGGTTCGCCCAGTTCCGGTCGCGCACCGCTATCCAGCGGTACGGTGGCAATCTCTAAGCGGGTTTTCCCCTGCTGGTTCTGCACGTTGACAACCTTACCGCCAAAACGCGCTTCCTGGCCGATATACAGCTGCGGCGCGTTCATCACCCGCACTAAATCCTGCTGCGGCGTAGGGCTGGTGCCTTTAATAGCATCCGGCACCGATACGCAGCCGCTTAGCGCAACGGCAACCGCCGCGGCTAACAGCCAACGAACGCCCTGTTTTTGACCCGCCATAATGCGACTCCTTCTCTCAGTCTTCTCTCTACTGAGATTCACTCGCGGCCAGGAAGTTTCTTCCACGCCACTTCGTTTCGCAAATAAACGGGTTCCGCATGCTCAACGGCCACGGTTTTTCCCGCCGCCAGCAGCTGAATGGCCAGCGGCAGCATATCTTCTGCCGCCGGCAGTTCGACCTCGCCGCTGCTCAAGGTCAGCCCGCTCTCTTTCGCCAGATCCGGCCACGCCTGCCAGCCGGTGCCGACGGTAGCCCATTCGCCGGAAAGCCGCGCCAGGCGGTCGGCAACCGCAGCCGGTTTGAGGACCGCTTCTGTTTCTTCACCGTGCCAGACGCCATCTTCGTCGCGCTGATACTCGGCCCAGTAGACCTCGCCCATACGCGCGTCAATGGCCGCCAGCACACGAGTAGCGCCGGTTTTGCGCCACGCGCCCTGGGCCATCGTCGCCAGCGTAGAGACGCCGATCATTGGCAACTCAGCGCCCAGCGCCAGTCCTTGCGCAATACCGATACCAATACGTACGCCGGTAAAGCTGCCCGGACCGCGGCCAAAGGCCAGCGCGTCCAGTTCATTCAGCGTAGTGCCGCTTTCAGTGAGGACCTCCTGCACCAGAGGCAGGATACGTTGGGTGTGTTCGCGAGGACAAATTTCAAAATGGGCGCTCTGGGCGCCATCATTCCACAGCGCCGCGGAGCACGCCTCCGTGGCGGTATCGATAGCCAAAATTCGCATGGGTGGTCACGCTCTCGTTACATATTCCAGGCTTTAGGGCGGTAAATTCATCGACTGGCGGACTCACCGCCGCCGCACCGCCCGAAATCCATTGGGGATAGCTGATTTACAAAATGGCGCGCAGCTTACCACATTTTGCGACGGATTACCTTGCCGGCGGTACAGCGAGAAAGCGCACTGCCCGGCGGATATCGCGGGTACGCGGCGCGGGTGGCAGGCTGGCCAGGAACACGGCGCCGTAAGGACGCATCACCAGCCGGTTGTCACAGATAACCAGAACGCCGCGATCGTCAATATCGCGGATCAGGCGCCCGACGCCCTGTTTGAGGGTAATGACGGCATCCGGCAACTGCACTTCATCGAACGGGTCGCCGCCGCGCAGTCGACAGTCTTCCATTCGCGCTTTGAGCAGCGGATCGTCCGGTGAGGTAAAGGGCAGCTTATCGATAATCACCAGCGACAGCGCGTCGCCGCGCACGTCGACCCCTTCCCAGAAGCTACTGGTCGCCACTAATAGGGCATTGCCGGCACTAACAAACTGCTGCAGCAGTTGACCTTTACTGGTCTCCCCTTGCAGCAGTACCGGCAGCGTCATGGTAGCGCGGAACTGCTCCGCCAGGTCGCGCATCATGGCGTGCGAAGTACACAGCATAAAGCAGCGGCCGTCGTTAGCTTCGATCAGCGGTTTCAGCATTGCCGCCAGATGGCGCGCCGCGCCGGGCTGGTTTGGCAGCGGTAAATTGCGCGGTACGCAGAGCAGCGCCTGATGTTGATAATCAAACGGGCTTGGCAGCAACAGCGTCTGCGCGTCATCGATGCCGAGGCGGGCGGTAAAGTGGTGGAGATCGTCATTAACCGACAGCGTCGCCGAGGTAAAGATCCAGCTTCCTGACTTTTGCGCCATCACCTCTTTAAACTTCTCCGCGACGGTCAACGGCGTCAGGGCGAGGGTAAAATGCCGCGAGGTGCATTCATACCAGTAGCTATAGCCCGGCTGATTAATCTCTTTAAGCCGCTTCAGGCGGCCACGGTAGAGCGTCGCGCGCTCAAAGGCGGCGTCGAGCAGCGCCGAGCGGCCAAGCGAGAGTTTGGCGACGTCATAACACAGTTCAAGCGCGTCATCGAGCAGCAGCAGCGCGCGCTGAATGTGGCTATCCGCCAGCAGTTCGCGCAGGTTGCCGCGATAGCCCGGATCGCCCAACTGCAGACGGAAATCCTGCGCGCTTTGCGCCAGACGATCGGCGCATTTTTGCAGCTGTTGGGTATCTTTCAGTTCGGTACGGTAGGCAATGGTGATGTCTTTGGCCAAATCCAGTAGCTGGCGGCTGGAGAGCGACTGGCCAAAATACTGGCTGGCGATATCCGGCAGCTGATGGGCTTCATCGAAGATCATCACTTCCGCTTCGGGGATCAGTTCGGCAAAGCCGCTCTCTTTCACCACCATATCGGCCAGGAACAGGTGATGGTTGACCACCACCACGTCAGCATCCATCGCCTTCTTACGCGCTTTCACCACAAAGCAATCTTTATATAACGGGCAGTCGCTGCCGAGACAGTTATCGTTGGTGCTGGTGACCAGCGGCCAGGCCTGAGAATCTTCGGCGACGCTGGCGCAGGTGCTGATATCGCCATCCTGCGTCTGATTAGACCAGGAGCGCAGAAGAATTACGTCACTTAACGTTTGTACCGGCAGATCGCCGCCCGCCAGCGCCTGCTGTTCAAGGCGTTCAAGGCACAGGTAGTTTGAGCGCCCCTTTAACAGCGCCAGTTTGCCGGTGAATTTAAGTGCTTTAGCGACGGTCGGTAGGTCGCGGCTGTAGAGCTGATCCTGCAGCGCTTTCGAACCCGTGGAGATGATCACCTTTTTCTTCGCGCGCAGCGCGGGCGCCAGATAGGCGTAGGTTTTACCGGTGCCAGTCCCTGCTTCCACCACCAGCGGCCGGGAGGCGTCAATGGCTTCACTCACCGCTATCGCCATCTGGCGCTGCGGTTCGCGCGGCTTAAATCCCGGTATCGCCATGGCCAGCTGGCCGTCTGCTGCAAAATCGTCGATCACGTTGCCCCCTGGTTATTTGGACAGTGATTATGTCAGGGAGGACGGCGTTTCGCCAGCCCGGGTAGTGACGCGGGCGGAACATTGTGGCAGTCTTGCCGCAGCCAAATGGATAGAACAAAGAGGAAAGATAAATGACAATTACGCGTATTGATGCCGAAGCCCGCTGGTCTGATGTGGTGATTCACAACCAGACCATCTACTACACCGGGGTGCCGGAAAACCTCGACGCCGACGCGTTTGAGCAGACCGTCAACACCCTGGCGCAAATTGACGCGGTGCTGGAAAAACAGGGCAGCAATAAGTCACGTATTCTTGATGCCACCATTTTCCTCGCCAATAAAGATGATTTTGCGGCGATGAATAAAGCCTGGGACGCCTGGGTAGTCGCCGGTCACGCGCCGGTGCGCTGCACCGTACAGGCGACCCTGATGAAGCCGCAGTATAAAGTTGAGATTAAAATCATCGCCGCGGCGTAATTACTCGTCTTCGTCGTCATCTTCGAAGCGCGCTACGATCCGGTCGCCGGTGTGCGTGGCGCGCAGTTCATCGGCCACCAGGGCGATTGCCTGGCCGCTGCTCATTCCCTGCGCCATCAATTCCTGAATACGTTCGACCGCTTTTTGCTGTTGCTCATGGCTCAGCGAAGGTAAACCTGCAAACATCACTCACTCCTGCTACATTGTGGGGCGTAATTATTTCACGCCGTCCGCCATTTCGCCAGTGGGCGGCACATTAGGATCGAGGTTAATGTTGTCCCCCGCTATTATCACCCTGCCCTGGCGCCCGGATGCCGCCGAACGCTATTTCGCGCCGTTAAGCGCCACGCCGTGGGCAATGCTGCTGCACTCCGGCTTCGCCGACCATCCGTATAGCCGTTTCGATATTATCGTCGCCGAACCGCGCGCGACGTTGGTTACCCGCGGCGAGCAAACCTGGGTCAACGACGGTGAAGGCAAATTTGTCTCGCAGGACGATCCGCTGCAGCTACTGCAACAGCAGTTGGATCGCTGTCAGTTAACGCCGCAGGCCGATGATAACCTGCCGTTTCTCGGCGGCGCGCTGGGGCTATTCGGCTACGATCTTGGCCGCCGCTTTGAACGTCTTCCGACGCAAGCGCAGGCTGATATTGCCCTGCCGGAGATGGCGGTAGGCATTTATGACTGGGCGCTGATCGTCGATCATCAACGCCAGCAGGTGTCGCTGCTGAGCTATGACGATCCGCAACGGCGCCTGCAGTGGCTGGAATCGCAAACATGCCAGCCGGCTGAACCTTTCTCCCTGACCTCCTGCTGGCAATCGAATATGAGCCGCCAGCAGTACGGCGAAAAATTCCGCCAGGTACAGGCGTACCTGCGCAGCGGCGACTGTTATCAGGTCAACCTGGCGCAGCGTTTTAAGGCCCGCTACCGCGGCGATGAATGGCAGGCATTTCGTAAGCTTAATGCCGCCAACCGCGCGCCGTTCAGCGCCTTCATTCGCCTGCCGGAAGGGGCGATTTTAAGCCTGTCTCCGGAGCGTTTTATTCAACTGCACCAGGGTGACATCCAGACGCGCCCCATCAAAGGCACGCTGCCGCGACTCGATTCTCCGCAGGAAGACGCACGCCAGGCGGCAACGCTTGCCCACTCGCCGAAAGACCGCGCCGAAAATTTAATGATTGTCGATCTGATGCGCAATGATATCGGCCGCGTCGCCGTGCCGGGCAGCGTTCGCGTACCGGAACTGTTTGTGGTCGAACCGTTCCCGGCGGTACATCACCTGGTGAGCACCATCACCGCACGATTGCCTGCTACGCTTGATGCCAGCGATCTGCTGCGCGCGGCCTTCCCTGGCGGCTCCATTACCGGAGCGCCGAAAGTTCGCGCCATGGAGATTATCGATGAACTGGAACCGCAGCGACGCAACGCATGGTGCGGCAGCATTGGTTATCTCAGCCTGTGCGGCAATATGGATACCAGCATTACTATTCGTACGATCACCGCCTGGCAGGGCCAACTGTACTGCTCAGCGGGCGGCGGTATCGTGGCGGACAGCGAAGAAGCCGCGGAATATCAGGAAACTTTTGATAAAGTTAACCGTATCCTGCATCAACTGGAGAGCTAGAACATGGCGGCTAACGCCCTCAATCTGGACGACTTTCTATCCCGTTTTCAACTGCTGCGCCCGCAGCCCTCGCCACAGTCGCTAAACCAGCGCCAGGCGGCGGTACTGGTGCCGATTGTCCGTCGGCCGCAGCCGGGACTGTTGCTGACCCAGCGTTCGCCGCTGCTGCGCAAGCACGCGGGCCAGGTCGCCTTCCCCGGCGGCGCAGTAGATAACACCGACGCTACATTGATTGCCGCCGCGCTGCGCGAGGCGCAGGAAGAAGTGGCGATCCCGCCGGAAGCAGTTGAAGTGATCGGCGTGCTGCCGCCTGTCGACAGCGTCACCGGCTTTCAGGTGACGCCGGTTGTTGGCATAATCCCCCCGGACCTGCACTATCATGCCAGTCAGGACGAGGTGTCTGCGGTGTTTGAAATGCCGCTGGAAGAGGCGTTGCGCCTGGGTCGTTACCACCCGCTGGACATCCATCGGCGCGGTAATTCACATCGCGTCTGGCTATCGTGGTACCAACATTATTTTGTCTGGGGAATGACCGCCGGCATTATTCGCGAGCTGGCGCTGCAAATCGGCACTCGCCCTTAGCTATAATAAGTAATGAGAAGCCGCTCTCACTATTAGTAAAACCAAGGTTATCCATTAGTTTAATTCATGTGAATAGTTAAGCTGACAACCCGGTTCCCTCTTACACTATGCGCAGTTATTACATCGTTACCGCAACCGCGGTAACCCTGTCAGGAGTGTTATCGTGATTAGTATATTCGACATGTTCAAGGTGGGGATTGGTCCCTCATCTTCCCATACTGTAGGGCCGATGAAGGCCGGTAAACAGTTCGTCGATGACCTGGTCGAAAAGGGATTGCTTAATGAAGTGACGCGCGTCGCCGTTGACGTCTATGGGTCGCTTTCATTAACCGGCAAAGGCCACCACACGGACATCGCCATTATCATGGGACTGGCGGGCAATCTGCCTGCGACGGTCGATATTGACGCGATCCCGGCATTTATCCGCGACGTAGAAACCCGCGGCCGTCTGCTGCTGGCAAACGGGCAACACGAAGTCGACTTCCCGGCGGATGACGGCATGCGTTTTCGTAGCGACAACCTGCCGCTGCACGAAAACGGCATGACTATCCATGCGTGGGCCGGCGAGAAAGAAATCTACAGCAAGACTTACTATTCAATCGGCGGCGGTTTTATCGTCGACGAAGAGCATTTCGGCAAAGAAGACGCGAGCGAACTGCAGGTTCCGTATCCGTTTAAATCGGCACAGGAAATGCTGGGCTACTGCAAAGAAACCGGTCTGTCGCTCTCCGGCATGGTGATGCAAAACGAACTGGCGCTGCACAGCAAGCAAGAGATCGAGGCCTATTTTGAAAACGTCTGGCAAACCATGCGCGCCTGTATCGATCGCGGCATGAACACCGAAGGTGTGCTGCCGGGGCCGCTGCGCGTGCCGCGTCGCGCTTCGGCGCTGCGTCGTCTGCTTGTCGCCAGCGATAAGCTGTCTAACGACCCGATGAATGTTGTCGACTGGGTGAACATGTTCGCGCTGGCGGTCAACGAAGAGAACGCCGCCGGCGGCCGCGTTGTTACCGCGCCGACCAACGGCGCCTGTGGTATCGTTCCGGCAGTTCTCGCCTACTACGATCACTTTATCGAGTCCGTCAGCCCGGATATCTATATTCGCTACTTTATGGCGTCCGGCGCGATTGGCGCGCTGTACAAGATGAACGCGTCCATTTCCGGCGCGGAAGTCGGCTGTCAGGGCGAAGTCGGCGTCGCCTGTTCAATGGCAGCGGCGGGCCTGGCTGAACTGCTTGGCGCCAGCCCGGAGCAGGTTTGCGTGGCGGCGGAAATCGGCATGGAACATAACCTCGGCCTGACCTGCGACCCGGTCGCCGGCCAGGTTCAGGTGCCGTGCATCGAGCGAAACGCTATCGCCTCCGTGAAGGCGATTAACGCCGCGCGTATGGCGATGCGCCGCACCAGCGAACCGCGCGTCTCTCTCGATAAAGTTATCGAGACCATGTACGAAACGGGTAAAGACATGAACGCCAAATATCGCGAAACTTCTCGCGGCGGCCTGGCGATCAAAGTCCAGTGTGACTAAACCACGTCTGTGAAATGCGCCCTTTCCGGGCGCATTTTTCTTTTTCTCCCACCAACTTATCTTACCCACTACACTTGCTTTAAGCCGGCTGTTACTCTTATTCCTCTATTTAGCCGACAGGGCGCCGCGCATGCAAAATGCACAGAAGGTCATTTCGACATATCGCCGCAAGCGCATTCTTGTGTGCCTGGCCGTTGCATTTCTGACGCTTGCCGTCACCCTGACAATCCGATTTATTTCACAGCGTAGCCAAAATCAACAGCGCATCCAGACGGTGACCCGCAATATGGTGATCGCGATGGACAATATCCTGCAACCGCTGGCGGCAAAACACGCTACCCTGCTGAGTATGGTGGGCAAACCCTGTCAGGATGTGCATCTTGAGTTGCGTAAAACCGCAGCCACTCTACAGACCGTACGCTCAATCATCCTTGTTCAAGCCGGGATGGCCTACTGCTCCAGTATTTTTGGCCCACGCCATGTGGCCATTCATCAGCTGCAGCCAACGTTGCCGGCAGTCAACCCGCTGCTGGCCTTTTCAACAGATAACTCGCTGCTCAAAGGCACACCGGTACTGATTCAGTGGTATCCCTCCTCCGTAAGCGGTGCCGACGGCGCGTTGTTAATTATCAATATTGAGCTGCTTGGCGAATTGATTCTAAAAGAAAAATCATCGTTGATAAGCGACATCAGCCTCACGGTAGGCAACAAGAGTTTTCTCAGCGATGTTGGCGTCGTTGCAAGCGATCGGTTGCCGGGTCTGCCGATAATTTACCGGCAAAGCTCCAGCCAGTTTCCCTTTACCATCAACATCAGCGGCCCGGGAGCCTCCGCGGTAGCCTTAGAAGAGCTGCCCGCCGAATTACCGCTGGCGCTGATGTTCAGCCTGTTGATGACCGGTATCGCCTGGTTGACGACCGCAGGACGAATGACTTTCTCGCGCGAAATAACCCTGGGTATCGCCGCCCACGAGTTCGAGGTATGGTGCCAGCCGCTGCAGGATTTACGTACTCAGGAGTGTTGTGGCGTAGAAATTTTGCTGCGCTGGAACAATCCGCGCCGCGGAAATATCTCGCCGGATGTATTTATCCCGATTGCTGAAGGCTACAACCTGATAGTCCCCCTGACCCGCTACGTCATCGCTGAAACCGCCCGCCGGCTGCATTATTTCCCGCAGGATGCCAATTTTCATATTGGTATTAACGTGGCGGCGCGTCATTTCAGCAACGGCGAGCTGCTGCGCGATCTGCACACCTATTGGTTCAGCGCTAATCCGGTACAGCAGCTGGTGGTCGAGCTGACCGAACGCGATGTCCTGTGTGAAGGCGATCATCACATGGCGGAGCACCTGCATTTTAAAGGCGTCCAGCTGGCCATTGATGACTTTGGCACCGGTAACAGTTCGCTATCCTGGCTGGAAAAACTTCGCCCGGATGTACTGAAAATTGATAAATCTTATACCGGCGCCATTGGCATTGATGGGGTCAACGCGACGGTGACCGATATGATTATCGCCCTGGCGCACCGGCTCAAAATCGTCACCATTGCCGAAGGCGTCGAAACTCAGGAACAGAAGATTTACATGCGTAGCCACGGCGTGGATTTACTACAGGGATATTATTATGCCCGCCCGTTGCCGGTGGAGGATTTTCCGCGCTGGCTGGCGGAAGAGAAGCACCGTCTGGCGGCGACTGGGGGTAAAAAACAACCCGCCGGGCAAGTTTAGCCCGGCGGGTTCGGCATTACTCTTCTTCGTCGTTATCGTGGACGGTTTTAATGACCCGTACCAGATCGACGCGATAATCATTGGCTTCAACGATGGTGAACTGCAGCGGCGGCAGTTCGACAACATCGCCTATCCGCGGGATATGACCGTTCGCGGAGATAACCAGCCCGGCAACGGTCGCGATATCATCGTCTTCGTTGACCAGGTCGTCCAGCCCCAGCGCCTGCTGCAGCGCGTGGAGGTCGGTTGAGCCTTTGATTAACCACCCCTCGCCATCCAGTACAATTTCCGGCGTTTCATCCGCATCCGGGAACTCACCGGCAATCGCTTCCAGGACATCCAGCGGCGTCACCAGCCCCTGCACCACGCCAAATTCGTTGGTGACGATGACAAAGCTACCGCGCGCCCGGCGCAGCACGCCCAGCAGGTTGATCGGGTCCAGCGTTTCCGGCACCACAATCGCCGGAGAAGCGGAAGCCATTGCGGCAACGTTCTCGCCCGCTTCCAGCGCCACCAGCATCTCTTTGGCGCGTACAATACCGATGATTTCATCAAGCTCGCCGCGGCACACCGGGAACATGCTGTGCGGGGAAGAAAGCAGCTGGCGACGAATTTCGTCTTCGCTCTGCTCAGCATCCACCCAGCTAATTTCGCCTCGAGGAGTCATGATACTGCGCAATGAGCGCTGCGCCAGGGTCAGCACGCCGTTAATCATATAGCGTTCTTCTTCAGCAAACGCCCCTTCCGGCACCGGCACTGCCGCCGGGCTATCGCTATCGTGCGCCACGGTCGCCTGTTTGCGACCGCCCATCAAGCGCAGAATCGCATCAGCGGTACGCGCGCGCAGCGGCAACGTCGACTGGTGGCGGATAAAATTACGCCGCGCCACCTGGTTAAAGAACTCAATGGTAATCGAGAAGCCAATCGCCGCGTACAGGTAGCCCTTCGGAATATGGAAGCCAAAGCCTTCTGCCACCAGACTCAGACCAATCATCAGCAGGAAGCTCAGACACAGCACGACAACCGTCGGATGTTGGTTCACGAAGCGGGTTAACGGCTTCGAGGCCAGCAGCATCAGGATCATCGCGATCACGACCGCAGCCATCATCACCGGCAAATGGTTTACCATGCCAACGGCGGTAATCACCGCATCAAGCGAGAAGACGGCATCCAGCACCACAATTTGTAGCACGACGACCCAGAAGCTGGCATAGCCTTTGCCGTGACCGGCATCATGCTGGCGGTTTTCCAGTCGTTCATGAAGCTCTGTCGTCGCCTTGAATAGCAGGAAGATACCGCCGACCAGCATGATCAGATCGCGCCCGGAGAACGAAAAATCGCCTATGCTTATCAAAGGCTTGGTCAACGTGACCATCCACGAGATAACCGAGAGCAGCCCCAGGCGCATAATCAGCGCCAGCGACAGGCCGATTATACGTGCCTTATCACGCTGTTTTGGCGGCAGTTTATCGGCAAGGATGGCGATAAAGACCAGGTTATCGATACCCAGAACAATTTCGAGGACTACCAGCGTCAGCAGGCCAGCCCAGATGGTGGGATCCATTAAGAATTCCATGAGCGGCTCCCGTTAACGACAGCGGTAGTCATCGCGATGTCATGCACCGGCGAAACAATGGTTGCTGGTAAAAAAGCCTGTGTGGTTGAGGCGGCAGACGAGTGCCTGAGGGTGAAAAGACGTCGATGACGGTCCATACGGCGGGCTATGCCCTATACTCCTGAGTAATTAAACGGAAGCTAAACATAGCAAAATATAGCGCAGAATTGGCAAAAATTTACCTGTCTTTGCAATAGCTAAGGCTATTTTTTGCGCTGCGAAATTATTGATTATTGAAGCGTAATTTACGGAGCTCCATCACATTAATTATTTTTTCACTATCTAAAATAATTCCCGGTAGTAATTAATTTAGATCTTACACCCTTACTGAATCGATTTTTCCACAAGAGTGATTCAGGATGTATCAGACCAGATGATGCATTCACCATAATAACGGAGGTAGCAAGTGACGATTGCTATTGTAATAGGCACACATGGTTGGGCTGCAGAACAACTGCTGAAAACCGCAGAAATGCTGTTGGGCGAGCAGGAAAACGTTGGCTGGATCGATTTCGTTCCTGGCGAAAATGCCGAAACGCTGATCGAAAAGTACAATGCACAGCTGGCAAAACTGGATACCACAAAAGGCGTGCTGTTCCTCGTTGATACGTGGGGCGGTAGTCCATTTAACGCGGCAAGCCGCATTGTTGTTGATAAAGAAAACTATGAAGTGATCGCTGGCGTCAACGTCCCGATGCTGGTTGAAACCTTCATGGCTCGCGATGACGATCCGTCGTTTGATGAGCTGGTGGCGCTGGCGGTGGAAACCGGTAGCGAAGGCGTGAAAGCGCTGAAAGCCAAACCGGTTGAAAAAGCGGCGCCGGTTCAGGCTGCCGCGCCGAAAGCGGCAACGCCCGCTAAACCGATGGGTCCAAATGATTACATGGTGATTGGCCTGGCGCGTATCGATGACCGTCTTATCCACGGCCAGGTTGCGACCCGCTGGACCAAAGAAACCAACGTCACCCGCATTATCGTGGTCAGCGATGAAGTTGCCGCCGACACGGTGCGCAAGACGCTGCTGACCCAGGTGGCTCCTCCGGGCGTGACCGCTCACGTTGTTGATGTCGCGAAGATGATTCGCGTCTACAACAACCCGAAATACGCCGGCGAGCGTGTCATGCTGCTGTTCACTAACCCAACGGACGTTGAACGTATTGTTGAAGGCGGCGTAAAAATTACCAGCGTCAACATCGGCGGTATGGCTTTCCGTCAGGGTAAAACGCAGGTCAATAACGCGATTTCGGTCGATGCGACAGATATCGAAGCATTCAAAAAGTTGAATGCCCGCGGTATTGAACTGGAAGCGCGTAAAGTTTCCACCGACCAGAAACTGAAAATGATGGATTTGATCGCCAAGGTGGGTAATTAACCCGGCGCTCGCGAGCCAACCTTCACTTTAAGACTTAATCAACAGGAGAAGTACAATGGAGATTACCCTTCTTCAGATTGTGCTGGTGTTCATCGTCGCGTGTATTGCGGGTATGGAGTCGGTACTTGATGAATTTCAGTTCCACCGTCCTCTGGTCGCCTGTACGTTAATTGGCGCCGTTCTCGGTGATATGAAAACCGGTATCATCATCGGCGGTACGCTGGAAATGATCGCTCTGGGCTGGATGAACATCGGTGCGGCAGTTGCGCCTGATGCCGCGCTGGCATCCATTATTTCTACCGTACTGGTTATCGCCGGTCACCAAAGCATTGGCGCCGGTATCGCTCTGGCTATCCCGCTGGCGGCGGCAGGCCAGGTTCTGACCATTATCGTTCGTACCATCACCGTTGCCTTCCAGCACGCGGCGGATAAAGCCGCTGAAAACGGTAACCTGACGGCCATCTCCTGGCTGCACGTTTCCTCTCTGTTCCTGCAGGCAATGCGTATCGCCATCCCGGCGGTTATCGTAGCCATCTCTGTCGGTACCAGCGAAGTTCAGGGTCTGCTGAATGCCATTCCGGAAGTCGTGACTGGCGGTCTGAATATCGCGGGCGGCATGATCGTCGTCGTCGGTTACGCGATGGTCATCAACATGATGCGCGCGGGCTATCTGATGCCGTTCTTCTATCTCGGTTTCGTCACCGCGGCCTTCACCAATTTCAACCTGGTTGCGCTGGGTGTGATTGGTGCCGTTATGGCCATTCTCTACATTCAGCTGAGCCCGAAATATAACCGCGTAGCGGGTGCCCCGGTTCAGGCGGCTGGTAACAACGATCTCGATAATGAACTGGACTAACAGGTGAGCGAAATGGTTGATATGACTAAAAATACCACCGAGAAAAAACTCACTCAGAGTGATATTCGTGGCGTGTTCATTCGTTCTAACCTGTTCCAGGGTTCATGGAACTTCGAACGTATGCAGGCGCTGGGCTTCTGCTTCTCTATGGTTCCGGCAATCCGTCGCCTGTACCCGGAGAACAACGATGCGCGTAAGCAGGCTATTAAGCGTCACCTTGAGTTCTTCAACACCCATCCGTACGTCGCGGCGCCGGTACTCGGCGTAACGCTGGCGATGGAAGAGCAGCGTGCTAACGGCGCGGAAATCGACGATGGCGCAATCAACGGTATCAAAGTCGGTTTGATGGGGCCGCTGGCAGGCGTCGGCGACCCGATCTTCTGGGGTACCGTGCGTCCGGTATTCGCCGCGCTCGGCGCCGGTATCGCGATGAGCGGTAGCCTGCTTGGTCCGCTACTGTTCTTCATCCTGTTCAATGCCGTGCGTCTGCTGACCCGCTACTACGGCGTAGCATACGGCTATCGTAAAGGCGTGGACATCGTTAAGGATATGGGCGGCGGCTTCCTGCAGAAACTGACCGAGGGGGCGTCAATCCTCGGCCTGTTTGTCATGGGGGCCCTGGTTAACAAATGGACGCACGTTAATATCCCGCTGGTGGTTTCCACGATCACCGGTCAGGATGGCCAGACTCGCGTGACCACCGTGCAGACCATCCTTGACCAGCTGATGCCGGGACTGGTGCCGCTGCTGCTGACCTTCGCCTGTATGTGGCTGCTGCGTAAGAAAGTCAACCCGCTGTGGATCATCGTTGGCTTCTTCGTCATCGGTATCGCCGGCTACGCGGTCGGCCTGCTGGGTCAATAATCATCACGTTGTAGGCCGGGGGCAGCTTTGTCCCCGGCTTTTTTTTAGCGTTAAAACGTGTACCTGTATGCAGGTCCACGCTGGCTGGAGGATCAATGGCAATCACGGAGCTGGTGCTCATTCTGTTTATCGTCGCCCTGGTGGCTTTCGCTATCTACGACCAATTTATCATGCCGCGCCGCAATGGCCCTACCCTGCTGTCAATCCCCCTGCTGCGTCGTGGACGCGTCGACGGGATGATTTTCGTCGGCCTGACGGCGATTCTCATTTACAACAATATTGCCAGCCATGGCGAGATAATCACCACCTGGTTATTATCTGCGCTGGCATTAATGGGGTTATATCTGTTCTGGATCCGTACGCCGCGAATTCTGTTTAAAAAGAGCGGTTTTTTCTTTGCCAACGTGTGGATTGAATATCCGCGGATTAAAGCGATGAATTTGTCGGAAGATGGCGTACTGGTGATGCAATTAGAGCAGCGGCGCCTGCTTATTCGCGTACGAAATATCGACGACCTGGAAAAAATATACAAACTACTCGTTACCAGTCAATAAGTTACAGATATAGCCTGCGCTATATTTCCGCCAGTCATTACTGTAGGAATACATAGCCGTGGCTATATTTACCCGCCTCACTTCGTTATATTATTTAACCAATCCTTCACTTAATATTTTAAATGAAAATCGTTATCATTTATTGTGGCTAATATTATTTTTCTGTGATTGTTTTACCTTCTCAAAATATGTTAAGGTTGCGCCCGTCGTTGGGGAGTAGCCGATTTTCCGCAGGTGGAAAATGTACGTGTCAACATACTCGTTGCAAAACGTGGCACGTACGGGTTGAGCGGTCGTTCAATCAGGCGAGACCATAGATACATCACTGCTGTACGTTATGCTCAGGCTCCGCGTATGTTTACTGGGGGCAGCGATGTGTCATATGGATATTCCCCGGTCAGGACACGCTCATGAATATTTCTGCCACTATCCTTCTTGCCTTTGGTATGTCGATGGACGCGTTTGCCGCTTCTATCGGTAAAGGCGCCACCCTGCATAAACCTAAATTCTCCGAAGCGCTGCGCACCGGTCTTATATTCGGCGCGATCGAAACCCTGACGCCGCTGGTCGGCTGGGGGCTGGGCATGTTGGCCAGCCAGTTTGTACTGGAATGGAACCACTGGATCGCTTTCGTGCTGCTGGTGTTTCTCGGCGGGCGTATGGTGATTGAAGGTTTTCGCGGCGGCGATGACGATGAATGTGAAGCGCCGCGTCGCCACGGCTTCTGGTTGCTGGTGACTACCGCATTCGCTACCAGTCTTGACGCGATGGCCGTTGGCGTGGGGCTTGCTTTCCTGCAGGTTAATATTATCGCCACCGCGCTGGCTATCGGCTGCGCCACCTTTACCATGTCAACGCTGGGAATTATGGTTGGCCGCTTTATCGGCCCGCTGCTCGGCAAACGGGCCGAAATTCTCGGCGGTATTGTCCTAATCGGTATCGGCGCGCAGATTCTGTGGGGCCATTTCGCGCCGTAGCCCTTACGCCTCGCGCTGCCAGCAGTGAATCATGAAATCGGTCTGGCAGCCAAAGGTCTCCTGCTGACGCAGTAATTCTCGTACCTCCGGTTTCGCTCGCCAGGCAAACGGCGTCATCTGCAGTAACG
The DNA here is from genome assembly GCF_040064335.1 of Klebsiella sp. CN_Kp088. NCBI lineage: Bacteria > Pseudomonadati > Pseudomonadota > Gammaproteobacteria > Enterobacterales > Enterobacteriaceae > Klebsiella > Klebsiella sp. CN_Kp088. Next base: position 65,191 of record NZ_JBEAIQ010000021.1, read on the forward strand.
CTTCCGCTTGCGTGCCGCTCAACTGCATCGGATAGGCTAACTGCTGCTCATGACGCAGCGTAAAGCCCGGCATCGCTTCCCGGTTCAGTTCATGCAAACGAACTTCATCGTAGATCAGCCCTTTCAGCTCCATCAAATGGCGCGGCCCCGGCGTAGCGGTAATAACCCAACCGCCGCCTTTCACTACACGCGCTAATTCGTCCGCGTTACAGGGCGCATAAATACGCACCACCGCGTCCAGAGACCGATCGGCAAAAGGCAACCGTTGGCTGGAAGCCACGCAGAATTCGACCTGCGGGTAACGTTTAGCGGCGGCGCGGATCGCCGATTTTGAGACGTCGAGGCCGAAACTGCGTGCGGCAATGGCGGCGAAAGCATGCGTGTAGTATCCCTCTCCGCAGCCGATATCCAGCAACTCGCCCGGCGCGAAAGCCCGCAGATAGCTGCAAATCGCCTCACGCAACGGCTGATAATATCCGCCATCGAGGAAGGCGCGGCGCGCCTGCATCATCTCAGCGCTATCGCCCGGATCGCGCGAACGTTTGAACTGCACCGGCAGTAAATTGACATACCCTTCCTTTGCCAGATCGAACTGGTGCCGCTGCGGGCAAATATAGCTATTTGCGCTGCGGCTAAGCGGCGCGTGGCATAGTGGACAGGTATAAGACATGATAACTCCGGTGGCGCTGAAAGGGCGAAAGTGTAGCGCTATTCGCCCTCGCAGACCACTGTTACAACGCGGGAGCCGGATCCTCGCGGTTATGCATGACGATAAGATTCTCAGAGCCTTGCGGCATACCGTCTGGCATCACGTTTTCCAGACGTAACACATCGCCCATGATCTGGCTGAACACCGGCGCGGATACCGCCCCACCGTAGTATTTACCGTTGCTGGGGTCGTTTATCACCACCACCAGCGCAAACTTCGGCTGACTGGCCGGCGCCACGCCGGCGGTGTAGGCGACGTATTTATCGATGTATTTCCCGTCGGGGCCAATTTTCTTCGCCGTGCCGGTTTTAACCGCGATACGATAATCGCGTACCGCCGCTTTCGTCCCGCCCCCGCCCGGCAGCGCCACGCTCTCCATCATATGTTCCACTTCATGCACGATCTCCTGCGGCATTACTCGCGTACCGATAACCGGCGGATCGATACGGGTTATCGACAGCGGGCGCTCAATACCGTAACCGCCGATCGTCGCATAGACATGCGCCAACTGCAGCGGGGTTACCATCAGCCCATAGCCAAAAGCGAAGGTGGCGCGATCCAACTCGCCCCAATAGCGCCGATGCGGCATCAGCCCGGAGCTTTCACCGGTCAAGCCAAGCCCGGTCGGGTCGCCAAAGCCAAAGGCCTTGTAAGTATCAATAAGATGCTGCACCGGCATCGCCAGCGAGAGGTGCGAAACCCCGGTATCGCTCGATTTTTGCAAAATACCGGTGAGCGTCAACTCAGGATAATAACCCACATCGCGAATGCGATGACCATCAAGGGTAAAGGGATGGGTATCAACCACGCTATCCGGCTGCACAATCCCCTGCTGCAGCGCGGTCATAATCACCAGCGGTTTGACCGTTGAACCCGGCTCAAAGGTATCGCTGATAGCGCGATTTCGAAAATCATCGAGCTGGGCGCTGTCGCGGTTATTAGGGTTGAAGTCCGGGTAACTGGCCATCGACAGGATTTCGCCGGTATCAATCTTGATTAATACCGCCGCGCCGGATTCCGCCTTATTCCAACGCACGGCATTATCCAACGCATCTTCCGTCACCGTCTGCAGGCGCTCGTCGATACTGAGCTGCAGGTTATGCGCCGGCACAGCGGCCTGCTCGGTAATATTCTCGATCACTTGGCCATGGCGGTCCTTACGCACCAGCCGACGCCCCGGGGTTCCCATGAGCTGTTTGTTAAAGCTTTTTTCAACCCCCTCGATCCCCTGATTATCCACGTTGGTAAAGCCCAGCAGGTTCGCCGCGACGTGCCCGGCGGGATAGAAGCGGCGTGATTCATCGCGCAGATAAACGCCCGGCAGGTGTAATTTATCGATCCACTCCGCCTGTTCCGGATTAACCTGACGCGCGAGATAGAGGAATCGGGCATGCGGATGTGACTGCACCCGATGAGAGAGGTCAATAAGATCAATATGCAACGCTTCCGCCATTGCCTGCCAGCGCGGACCATAGCCGACGCCGCCCTTTTCCAGCATGGTCTGCGGATCTATCCAGATAGCGCTTACAGGCACGCTCACCGCCAGCGGGCGTCCTTCACGATCGCTAATGGTTCCGCGCATCACGTCGATGGGTTCTTCACGCAGTGAACGCATATCCTCTTGTTTAACCAGATTATCCGGAGAGACGATTTGCAGCCAACCTACCCTCGCCAGCAGAAATCCAAGACATCCCAAAATCGCCACACACAGCAACCCAAAACGGATAGGGAGAAAATTTGTGGCGGACTTACTTTTATTCTTTTGCACCGTAGCTCCAGCATTATTTTGCAACCACCTGATTTAACAGAAAATTGGCCAAACAGACTGCTAAACAGTGCTAATAAGGGTGATGTTTTGCAACAAAGCGCGTCGGAGGGGAAATATTGGAAATACTTTGCAACAGATGCTAAAAAGCCCCGCAGTTGCGAGGCTTTCTTACAAGATGAGTGGTCTTGAATCAGATAGCAGTTACGTTAACTGCAGCCGGACCTTTCTGGCCGTCCTGAATTTCGAACTCAACGTTCTGGCCTTCAGCCAGAGTTTTGAAGCCGTTACCCTGGATTGCAGAGAAGTGTACGAACACGTCTTTGCTGCCATCAGCCGGAGTAATGAAGCCAAAACCTTTAGACTCGTTGAACCACTTAACTTGACCTTTAATCTTTGCCATTTGCAAAATTCCTTAAACTGTTTTCTTCACCCGCAGGTGCTTACATAGATAAAACTGACACATAACTGCATGAGGCACTAATATAAGGTTCGGCAGAGAAGCGGTATTCAACGACAACGTGTTTACTCAGGACTTCTTTACTGAAAATGCCACACATAAACAGAACTGTACCTCGTTTAACCCGAAACGTGTTATCACACACAACGTAAATAATGGCAAGCCATTTTTAAACGTGTCACGATCGTTCGCACAAATTATCAGGAAATCATTTGATCGCCTGCACATTTATGCGTCTTTGCCGCGCCTGGCTTATCTTTGCATCGTTACCAAACACACAATAACGTATGCCTGATAAATGCAACTTTTTTACCATAGCTCAACAACTTCTGTTCGTCCAGGTACGTACGTATACGAACTGCCATATTTGAGGGGGCGTTGCGGCATCATGTGCATAATGATGCGCAAATAACTTTAAAGAACAAGAGGAAATCGCCTTAACTCGCCGCGTAGTAGTGTTAATTAAACCCCTAACTCGTTACAGCCCAAATATCCGCTAAAATAGCCCTTAATAATGAAATATTAATGACAAAGTATTGCCGTCAGGCAATAGAAACGTTTCGTTATTACTTTTTTTGATTAGCTCAAAAGATTATTCAATATGTGAAATAGAGCGTGGATGTTTAATTCATTAAACGGTAACGACCGGCCGCGAAATGGGGAATTACATAAGAATAAGTTATAGCAAAATTTTGTAGCACTCACAGGCGCGCACGCGATGTGCACACCTGTTCTTCAAACTTAACGTTCGGCAACGAGACGAATGAAATCGTCGTCGTTTTTCTCCTTCTCATCCGCTGAAGGTTCAGCAACCTCTTCTTTGTGCGGCGCATTGGCTTCACAGAGACGGCGCAGCAGCGCATTTTGCCGCTTTTGTTGATCCAGCAGCGACTGCAGCAGTTCGATTTGCTCATTGCTACGTGAACTGGCGCGATTCACAAAGAACCATAACAGCAGCCCCACCAACAGCAGTACAACGGAAAGCGCCAGAGACGCCAGACTTACAATCCCAGGATTCAATAACTCACTCATTTCACCACCTCAAAGAGAAGGCGTTCATTCTACCACCCGCGCGGCAGAAGAAAATCCGTCGGCACAAAAATGTCTTACCAGGGAATGAACTTGTTAATAGCGCAAATACCGCTGAAAAATTGCACATCCTGATCGCACATTACGTTAAGCATCTGAGTCCACAGCAGCAAACAACCCGCTATGACAACGATCAGCAAAACCCAGCGTAATTTTTTCACTCCACTCTCCGCACCATAATCAGATGTTGCCAGGATAACATGGCCTTCTTAAACCGCGGCTAACTGTAATACGAAAGGCAAGTTTAGGAATCATAGACTTGTATCAAATAGTGTTCGTGCCAGAATACACGGCAGGATCATACAAATAACGAGGCAAAAATGCGATTGATCATTCGCTCTATTGTCATACTGGCGATTGTCTGGATTGGCGTATTATTAAGCGGTTATGGCGTGTTAATTGGCAGCAATCAGAATGCTGGCGGGCTGGGACTGCAATGCAAATACCTGACAGCGCAGGGTATCACCACCGCACAATATGTTCATTCTGATAGCGGTATTATCGGTATTACCAACTGCCCTATTCTGCGCAAAAGCGTGAAGGTTATCGACCAGGGTTAAAATGACAGGAGCTACAGGGTAAGGTATTACGCTGTAGCTCATCATTCACTGTCAAAACGGGTAACGGTTATAACCCATCTGCTCGGAAATCTTACGCGCCGCAGCGTGCAACATCGCCACATATTCGTGCAAACGTTCTTCAGAGAAACGCAGCGTCGGGAAGGAGATACTCAGTCCGGCAATCACCACGCCGAAGCGATCGAAGACCGGCACCGCAATACAGCGTAATCCTTCTTCCTGCTCCTCATTGTCTTCGCCATAGCCCTGCTCGCGCACCTGGTCCAGCACTTTCAATAGCGCGCTGGTATCAGTAATGGTTCGCTCGGTGCTACGTTTGTACTCGACGCCGTCCATGATTTGCTCGACTTCCGCCCGGTCGCGCCACGCCAGCAGCACTTTGCCAATGGCGGTGCTGTACAGCGGATTACGTCGGCCGATACGCGAATACATCCGCAGGTTGTACATGGAATCAATTTTGTGGATGTAAACGATGCTGTCTTCATCCAGCGCGCCGAGGTGAATCGTCTCTTTGGTCAGGCGAGAAATTTCACGCATCTGGATATCCGCGCTACGGATCAGGTCAACGTTCTGCAACGCCCGCGCGCCAAGCTCGAACAACTTCAACGTTAAAGAATATTTCTCAGACTCGCCTTCCTGTGCGACATAGCCCAGTGACTTCATAGTCTGTAAAAAACGATACACCGTGCTTTTAGACATCATCACACGCTGTGACAATTCGGTGATACCAATCTCACGCTCTTCGCCCAAAGCCTGCAGGATGCCAAAAACTTTTAATACTGAAGAGACAGAATCTGGCTGTTTATCCATATCAGCAGCTGCCATTGTTCACCTCATCGTAACTGTTTTATAAAATTCAGAACTGTTTTTTATTATAAATTCACATTATGACCGTCGCAATCGTTGTTCTGCGAGTTGGTTACAAATCTGCGACTTATGGTTGAATAATCAATGCTAAAATCATTAATCAGAAAATAGTTTCCTCTAAGACTTAAACTTCACATGGAAAAAAAACTTTTGGATGGCCTGCCGGTTCCGCAGCGTTACGGCGCCATTCTGACGATTGTATTAGGCCTGACGATGGCCGTACTCGACGGCGCTATCGCCAACGTCGCCCTGCCGACTATCGCCACCGACCTGAATGCCTCGCCGGCATCTTCAATCTGGATAGTCAACGCCTATCAAATCGCTATCGTCATCGCCCTGCTGCCACTCTCGTTTCTTGGCGATATGGTTGGCTATCGACGAATCTATAAAATTGGTCTGGTAGTGTTTACCATCACCTCGCTGATTTGCGCCCTCTCCCGAAGCCTCGAGATGTTAACGCTGGCGCGTGTGGCCCAGGGGCTGGGCGGCGCGGCGCTGATGAGCGTCAACACGGCGCTGATTCGCCTTATCTATCCTAAGAGGCAGCTAGGTCGCGGAATGGGCATCAACTCTTTCGTCGTTGCCGTCTCCTCCGCCGCGGGGCCTACCATTGCCGCCGCTATCCTCTCGCTTGCTTCCTGGCAATGGCTGTTTTTAATCAACGTACCACTGGGGATTATTTCCATCTTCCTCGCCATGCGCTTTTTACCGCCCAACAGCAGCGCCAGCAAAATTACCCGTTTCGATCTGCCGAGCGCGATGATGAACGCCCTCACCTTCGGGTTGCTCATCACGGCGCTGGGCGGCTTTGCCCAGGGACAATCTGGTTACCTGGTATTGGCCGAGGTCATTGCTATGCTGATTATCGGCTTCTTCTTTGTTCGCCGGCAGTTGCGCATGCCGGTCCCACTGCTGCCGGTTGATTTACTGCGCATTCCAATCTTTTCGCTCTCTATCTGCACCTCGATCTGCTCTTTTTGCGCGCAGATGCTGGCGATGGTTTCTCTGCCCTTTTTCCTGCAAATCGTTATCGGACGCAGCGAAGTAGAGACCGGGTTACTGTTAACGCCGTGGCCGTTGGCGACCATGGTGATGGCCCCTCTGGCGGGTTATTTGATCGAGAAGGTTCATGCCGGGCTGTTGGGGGCAATGGGACTGCTGATCATGGCCTGCGGCCTGTTTGGCCTTGCGCTATTACCCTCTTCACCTTCCGATCTCGATATTATCTGGCGGATGGCGTTGTGCGGCGCAGGTTTCGGACTGTTTCAGTCGCCAAACAACCATACCATTGTCTCCTCTGCGCCAGGCCATCGCAGCGGAGGCGCCAGCGGTATGCTGGGTACCGCACGCTTACTGGGACAAAGTAGCGGCGCCGCGCTGGTCGCCCTGCTGTTTAACCTGGCAGGCAATAGCGGCACCCACACCGCGCTTCTGCTGGCCGGCTCCCTGGCGGTCATTGCCGCCGCCATCAGCGGGCTACGCGTAACTCAACCGCGCGCCGCCTGATAACGAGCGGCCAAAAAAAATCCGCAGCCGGAAAGCTGCGGATTTTTATTTTCAGCGTCTGCACGGCAGATTATTTCAGGTATTCTCCGCTACGCAGCGCTTCAATACGTTTGTCCAACGGCGGGTGGGTCATGAACAATTCGCTCATCGATTTCGCTTTACCGTTGATACAAAACGCCATCATGCTGCTGGCTTCCTGCGGTTCATAGCTGGTTTTCAAACGCTGCAATGCAGCAATCATTTTCTCACGACCGACCAGTTTGGCGGAACCTGCATCGGCATGGAATTCACGATAGCGTGAGAACCACATGGTGATGATGCTGGCGAGAATACCGAATACCAGTTCCAGTACGGTAGCGACCGCAAAGTAGATAAGCGGGTTACCGTTACTGCTTTCACCTTCATCTTCACGGTTGCCGCCAAGGAAACCGGCCGCAATCTGCGCGATAACGCGGGAAATAAAGATAACGAAGGTGTTCACCACCCCCTGAATCAGCGTCATGGTGACCATGTCGCCATTAGCAATATGGCTGATTTCGTGAGCGATAACGGCTTCCGCTTCGTCACGGCTCATATTCTGCAGCAGACCGGTACTCACGGCGACCAGAGAAGCGTCGCGGCGCGCGCCGGTGGCGAAGGCGTTGATGTCAGGGGCGTGATAAATCGCCACCTGCGGCATGGCGATGCCTGCCTGCTGCGCCTGCTGTGCGACGGTGTTCATCAACCAACGCTCAGTTTCGTTACGCGGCTGTTCGATAACTTCCCCACCAACCGACTTCAGCGCCATCCATTTCGACATCAACAGCGAAACGATCGAGCCGCCAAAACCAAACAGCAGCGCCATGATCAGCAGGCCGGTCATGCTGCTCGACTGGATCCCCGTCAGGCTAAGCACCAGGCCAAACACCACCATGACTGCCAGGTTAGTCAGCAGGAAAAGCGCGATTCGCATCATAATATTCTTTTTACCTCGATTTAACAAAACGCACTATGCGATACCCCATATCGTATGGGTCAGATACTAATTTTCAACGATCAGACCCCGCTAAGTCACGAGAAAGACACAACTTTACATTTTGTAGCATATCGCTGACACCCCAGGCGAGTGTTGACATTTTTGTTGAATAAAGTCGACAGACGGATGAGGACAGAAAAAGAAACGGGCACAATCACTTGTGCCCGTTGAGGAGTTATTTGCTAACCGGTGGTTCTACCGGAGGCTGCGCTTTTTCCTGTTGCGCCAGGTCAATCGCGATATGCACGGTTTCATCAAGATACGGATCCGGCTCCTGATAATCCTTCGGCAGATCGTCTATCTTTTTGAGAAGCGGCTTGCCTTCGCGCTTAAGGCGATCGTTTACCCGCGCCAGACGAATCGCATCATCTTCTTCATTCTCTTTCTCACGCTGCGCGTAGTTCAGAGAAACGATATTGCGCTTATCTTTCATGGCGTTAAAGCGCGCAATATCCTTCATGATGTACTGGAATTCCGGATCTTTTGCGATACGGTCTTCATGGCGCTTAAGCAGTTCAGGTTCGAACGGTTTCATATCCCCGGACTTCACGTAGGTCGCCGGATCGATGCTATCCCACGGCAGCGCGTTATCTTCATACTGCTCGCCGGTATCGCGATCTTCTTTACCGGTTGGCATCATGATGTCCGGAGTAACCCCTTTACGCTGAGTGCTGCCGCCGTTAATGCGGTAGAACTTCTGGATGGTGTACTGCACGGAACCTAATGCCGGCCATTCCGGGCGCAGCATCTGATCGTAGATACGGTTCAGCGAACGATACTGCTGAACGGTGCCTTTACCGAAGGTCTGCTCGCCGACGATCAGCGCACGGCCATAGTCCTGCATCGCGGCAGCAAAAATTTCCGATGCGGAAGCGCTGAAGCGATCGACTAAGACCACCAGCGGGCCTTTATAGTAAACCACACCGTCGGTATCGCTATCTTCGCGGACCTTACCGTTGTTATCACGCACCTGTACTACCGGGCCGGATGGGATAAACAGACCAGAAAGCGAAACAGCCTCCGTCAGCGCCCCACCGCCGTTACTGCGCAAATCGATGACGATACTGCTGACGTTCTGTTTTTCCAGCTTCTGCAGTTGTACTTTGACATCATCAGTCAGGCCAACGTAGAAACCCGGGATATCCAGCACGCCGACTTTTTCTTTACCGACGGTTTTGACCGACATCTTAACCGCGCGATCTTCAAGACGAATACGCTCGCGGGTCAGAGTAACAATACGGGTTTTCGCCCCTTTGCCAGCCGGCAGAACCTCCAGGCGAACTTTACTGCCCTTCGGCCCTTTGATCAGCGCGACAACATCGTCCAGCCGCCAGCCGATAACATCAACCATGCTCTTACCCGGCTGACCAACGCCGACGATACGGTCGCCAACGCTAATCGCTTTGCTCTTCGCCGCCGGGCCGCCGGCAACCAGTGAATTGATCACCGTGTAGTCGTCGTCCATCTGCAGCACCGCGCCAATACCTTCCAGAGACAAGCTCATTTCAGTATTAAACTGTTCGGTGTTACGCGGGGAGAGATAGTTGGTATGCGGGTCGATTTCGCGGGCGAAAGCGGTCATCGCCAGCGAGAAGACGTCTTCGCTGTTGGTTTGGGCCAGGCGACGAATCGCAAACTTATAACGCCGGGTCAGGGTTTCACGAATTTCTTTATCGTCTTTACCCGCCAGCTTCAGGCTCAGTTCATCGAACTTCACCTTGGCGTCCCACAACGCGTTAAGCTCGGCTTCATCCTTCGGCCACGGCGCCTTGCTGCGATCGAGGTTGAAGTTGTCGTTGCCGGTAAAATTCATCGGACGATCCAGTACCTTCAGGGCGTACTGGTAACGCTCAAAGCGACGCTTCTGCGCGAGGTTGTACAGGTCGTAGAAAACGTCCAGTTTGCCGCTGCGCAGTTCATCACCGATTTTATTTTTTTGCGCCGCAAACTGAGAAACATCGCTGGCCAACAGCACGTTATGGCTGTAATCCAGCAGATTCAGATAGCGGTCGAAAATCTTTGCCGAAAAGGCGTTGTCGAGATCAAACTGCCGATAATGGGAGCGGGTAAAGCGCGAGGTAACGCGCTCGCTCACCGTCGCGTGCTGCGGCTCTTCTTTCAGCACGGGAATTTGATCGACTCGGGTGATATCGTCCACGGCGAAGGCATGGCCTGCTATTGCTAGCAGGCCCGCAAGCGCGGTGAGCTTAAAAAGTTTGTTCATGCCTGGCCCGGCCTCCGTTTCAGAACACCAGGTGTTCTGCGCGTACAATCATTGACATACCAGAAGTCAGCTGTACACGAACGCCATCTTTGGTGATTTCCACAACGGTGGCGTCCATTGCGTTGTTGCCTGCTTTCACCTTCAGAGCCTGACCGACGCTCAATACAGAGACGTCAGACACCGGGGTAAGACGTTGCTCTTCACGCGGTGCTTTGGCAGCTGCAGGACGCGGCTTACGCTGTTCACTACCTTCTTTACGGCGAGCCTGCGGCTGAGGACGCGGTTTACGCTCGCGGCGTGCACCTTCTTCCTGCTGGCCTGCCGCGGCAGCGGCTTCGCGCTTTTTAGCCTGCTGGCTGGCGCGCTGCGCCTGAACGCGAGCTTTGGCTTCTTCGAGCTGCTGACGGGCGTGAGCAACGTGTTGCTCTTCCAGTTCACCGCACGGGTTGCCGTCGAGATCGACGCGAATCGCTCCCGCTTTCACGCCGTACAGATAACGCCAGCTCGAAGTATAAAGACGTAAGGCAGCGCGCAGTTGGGTTTTGCTGAGATTCATCTCGCCGCCAACTCGCTCTACAAGATCCTGAAAAATACCGATTTTCAGGGGGCGCGCTTCGCCTTCAGCGCTGAAACACTGAGGAAAACGTTCGGCCAGAAACGCGATTACTTCTTTACTGCTATTCAACTTAGGTTGATTTTCCATGAAATTTCCTGATTACAACGGACGTAGCCAACAAGCCGCAGGCATGAACAGGCGTCATTATAATGACGTCATCGCTAAATGCTACGTTATCCGTTGATTATCCTGCGACGTGGGCAAAGATTTTTTGATAATCGGTCGCCGCAATCAGCGTTTCGAGGCGCGAGACCAGCTCTGCAAGCCCCTGTTCGTCTTCTGCGGTGAAGCGGGAATACGCCGTGCTATCGATATCCAGTACGCCGATAATCTGATTATTCACCTGCAACGGAAAGACGATTTCCGAATTGCTGGCGGCATCACAGGCGATATGGCCGTCAAACGCATGGACATCTTCCACGCGCTGGACGCGGTTCTGCGCCACGGCGGAACCACAAACACCACGACCAACCGGAATACGTACACAGGCCAGCTTACCCTGGAACGGCCCCAGCACCAGCGTATCGCCTTCCAGGAGATAAAAACCGGCCCAGTTGACCTCTTCCAGGCGTTCAAACAGTAACGCGCTGGTATTTGAGATCATTGCCAAAAAACTGGTTTCTCCTGCCATAAGCGCCTGAAAATCGCGGTTCAGATCCGCGTAGAATTCTGTTTTGTTCATTTTTTAATCACTTAGTTGTCTTACTATCTCATCTGCAGATGCCTACTAAAATAAGCATTAAATGCCTTCGGGCTCAAGATGAATTCATTCCTGGGTTAATATAGTGGGATACATTCATTCCCGAACGTAATAAATGCTGATAAAAACACCCTCAATCACGCCGACGAAGAAGATTACCGTTCATTCGGTCAGTTCGCCAACGCCGCATGCGCACTATCAGCGCTGTACGCAGTGCGACATGCTGTTCCGCATACCGGTTGTGAAAAGAAATCAATGCGCCTGGTGTCCGCGGTGCAATGCGAAGGTACGCGACGGCCGCGATTGGTCCCTTTCCCGGCTCGCCAGTATGGCGTTTACAATGATGTTGCTGATGCCGTTCGCCTGGAGCGAGCCGCTACTGCGTTTGCATCTGCTCGGCGTGCGCATTGACGCCAACGTCCTGCAGGGGATCTGGCAGATGACCAACCAGGGCGATCCCATTACCGCTGCGATGGTGCTCTTCTGCGCGGTGGTTGCGCCCGTCCTGCTGGTGGTCTCCATCGCCTACCTTTGGCTTGGCAACGTGCTGGGGATGAACCTACGTCCGGTGCTGCTGATGCTCGGCAAACTGAAAGAGTGGGTGATGCTGGACATTTATCTGGTCGGTATCGGCGTCGCCTCCATTAAGGTCCAGGACTATGCTTTCCTGCAGCCCGGCATCGGCCTGATCGCCTTTATCGCGCTGACCCTACTCAGCATCCTGACGCTCATCCACATGAACGTTGAAGAGTTGTGGGAGCGTTTTTATCCCGAACGTCCGGCCATGCGCTACGACACCAATCTTCAGGTTTGCACCGGCTGTCACTATACCGGTTATCGCGACTCCCGCGGCCGCTGCCGCCGGTGCCATACCTCACTGCATCATCGCCGGCCGCAAAGCCTGCAGCGCAGTTGGGCGGCTTTGATTGCGTCGCTGGTTTTCCTGCTGCCGGCCAACCTGCTGCCGATTTCGATAATCTACGTCAATGGCGCGCGCCAGGAAGATACGATTCTTTCGGGGATCATTTCACTCGCCAACAGCAACATCGCAATCGCCGGCGTAGTGTTCATCGCCAGTATTTTGGTACCATTCACCAAAGTTATAGTGTTATTTACCCTGCTGGTCAGCATACAATTCAAGTGCGAACAGGGGCTACGTACGCGTATCCTGCTGCTGCGGCTGATTACCTGGATCGGCCGCTGGTCGATGTTGGATCTGTTTGTTATCTCATTAACCATGTCGTTGATAAACCGCGATCAGCTCCTGGCCTTTACCATGGGGCCGGCGGCGGTCTATTTCGGCGGCGCGGTGATTTTAACTATCCTTGCAGTTGAATGGCTGGACAGCCGCTTACTTTGGGACGCTCATGAGTCAGGAAACGCCCGCTTCGCCGACTGAAGCCAAAATAAAAACCAAACGCCGTATCTCGCCATTCTGGCTGTTGCCGGTCATCGCGCTGATGATTGCCGGATGGCTCATCTGGACCAGCTTTGAAGGTCGGGGAACGACGATTACCATCGATTTCCAGTCCGCAAACGGGATTGTTCCGGGACGTACCCCTATCCGCTATCAAGGGGTAGAGGTTGGTACGGTACAGGATATCTCTTTGAGTAAGGACCTCAGCAAGATTGAAGTTTCCGCCAGCGTGAAGAGCGATATGAAAGACGCGCTGCGCAAAGATACCCAGTTCTGGCTGGTGACGCCAAAAGCCTCTCTGGCCGGCGTTTCCGGGCTGGATGCGCTGGTCGGCGGTAACTATATCGGTATGATGCCGGGCAAAGGCGAACCGGAAGATCATTTCGTCGCTCTGGATACTCAGCCGAAATACCGCATCAACAACGGCGAACTGATGATTCATCTGCAGGCGCCGGATCTCGGTTCGCTGAACAGCGGATCGCTGGTCTATTTCCGTAAAATCCCGGTTGGCCGGGTGTATGACTACACGCTCAACGCCAACAATCAGGGGGTGACGATTGATGTATTAATCGAACGTCGCTTCACCAATCTGGTGAAAAAAGGCAGCCGGTTCTGGAACGTCTCCGGGATTAAAGCCGACGTCAGCCTGAGCGGCGCCAAAGTCCAGTTGGAAAACCTCTCCGCGTTAGTTAACGGCGCCATCGCCTTTGACTCGCCTGACGACTCCAAAGCGGCGGCGCAAAACGACGAGTACAATCTGTACGAAGATCTGGCGCATAGCCAGCGCGGGGTGCTGGTGACGTTGGAGCTACCCGACGGCGATGGGTTGAAAGCAGGTTCTACGCCGCTGATGTACCAGGGGCTGGAAGTGGGACAGTTAACCAAACTCAATCTCAATCCCGGCGGTAAAGTTACCGGTGAGATGACCGTCGACCCGAGTGTGGTCACCCTGCTTCGGGATAAGACGCTGATTCAAATGAAGAAGCCGAAAATCTCACTGGATAACCCAAGCGTTAGCGCCCTGCTCACCGGCAATACTTTTGAACTGGTCCCTGGTGACGGCGAGCCGCGCAATCACTTTATGGTGATGCCAGCCGATAAAGCGCTACTGGAAGAACCGAACGTCGCCACCGTTACTTTATCGGCGCCGGAAAGCTATGGCGTTTCCGCCGGCCAACCGCTGATGCTGCACGGCGTTAAAGTCGGCCAGGTGCTGGAACGCAAGCTAACCGCAGAGGGTGTCACTTTCCAGGTCGCCATTGCGCCGGAGTATCGCAATCTGGTACGCGGCGATAGCAAATTTGTCGTCAACAGCCGCCTTGATGTGAAAGTTGGGCTGGATGGCGTGCAGGTGCTTGGCGCCAGCGCCAGCGAATGGGTCGATGGCGGGATCCGCATCATCCCCGGCGAAAAAGGGGAAATGCAGAGTCGCTATCCGCTGTATGCCAACCTGGAAAAAGCGCAGGAAAATAGCCTCAGTGAAATCCCGACCACCACGCTGAGCCTTTCCGCGGAAACGCTGCCCGATGTGCAGGCAGGCTCCGTGGTGTTGTATCGCAAATTCGCCGTCGGTGAGATCATCTCGGTGAAACCTCGTAGTAATGCTTTCGATATCGATCTGCATATCAAACCGGAATATCGCCACCTGCTGACCAATAACAGCGTCTTCTGGGCCGAAGGCGGCGCGAAGGTAAAACTCGACGGTAATGGGCTAACCGTGCAGGCGTCGCCGCTGGCGCGCGCGCTGAAAGGCGCGATCAGCTTTGATAACCTCAACGGCAGCAGCGCCAACGCGCGCTTGAACAATAAGCGTGTCCTGTACGCCTCCGAAACCGCCGCCCGCGCGGTGGGTGGCCAGATCACGCTGCACGCTTTCGATGCCGGTAAAATGGCGGCGGGCATGCCGATTCGCTACCTCGGTATCGACATCGGCCAGATCCAGTCGCTGGAGTTGATTACGGCAAAAAATGAAGTTCAGGCGAAAGCGGTGCTTTATCCGGAATATGTCGGCACCTTTGCCCGTGCCGGTACCCGCTTCTCGGTGATTACGCCGCAGATCTCTGCCGCCGGCGTTGAACATCTGGACACGATCTTCCAGTCATATATCAACGTTGAACCTGGACGTGGTTCGCCGCGCCGCGACTTCGAGATTCAGGACACCACCATCACCGATTCGCGCTACATCGACGGCCTGAGTATTATCGTCGAAGTGCCGGAAGCCGGTTCGCTTGATATTGGTACGCCGGTGCTGTTCCGCGGCCTGGAAGTGGGTACCGTGACCGGGCTGACGCTGGGCTCGATGTCCGACCGCGTAATGGTTAAGCTGCGTATCAGTAAGCGCTACCAGTACTTAGTGCGTAATAACTCGGTGTTCTGGCTGGCTTCCGGCTATAGCCTCGACTTCGGCCTGATTGGCGGAGTGGTGAAGACGGGTACCTTTAACCAGTTTATCCGCGGCGGTATCGCCTTTGCCACCCCGCCGGGAACGCCACTGGCGCCAAAAGCGCAGGATGGCAAACACTTCCTGCTGCTGGAAAGCGAGCCGAAAGAGTGGCGCGATTGGGGAACGGCACTGCCTAATTAATTCCCAATGCCTCATAAACGCCCCGGTGTCCCGCGCCGGGGCGTTTATGATAAACTGCGCACCCTTTTTTCTTGTGGTGCGCTGCTCGTGGCTCAAAACGCTGTCTATCTTCCGGAACCCTTCCTCGCTCAAATGCGTGCGGCTATGCCAACGCATCTCTCTTTCGATGACTTTATCGCCGCCTGCCAGCGTCCGCTGCGCCGCAGCATTCGCGTCAATACGTTGAAGATAACGGTCGCGGATTTTCTGCAACTGGTCGCCCCTTACGGCTGGCAGTTAACGCCGGTTCCGTGGTGTGCCGAGGGTTTCTGGATCGAGCGTGATGATGACGATGTGCTACCGCTGGGCAGCACCGCCGAGCATCTGAGCGGACTATTTTATATTCAGGAAGCGAGCTCGATGCTGCCGGTGGCGGCGCTGTTCGCCGATGGTGAAATGCCCGAGCGAGTGATGGACGTCGCCGCTGCGCCGGGTTCCAAGACCACACAGATAGCCGCCCGGATGGGCAACCACGGAGCGATCCTGGCCAACGAATTTTCTGCCAGCCGGGTGAAAGTGCTGCACGCCAATATCAGCCGCTGCGGCATTAATAACGTTGCCCTCACCCACTTCGACGGGCGCGTCTTCGGCGCCGCGCTGCCCGAATGCTTTGATGCCATTTTGCTCGACGCCCCCTGCTCGGGCGAAGGAGTAGTGCGTAAAGATCCCGACGCGCTGAAAAACTGGTCGCCGGAAAGTAATCAGGAGATTGCCGCCACCCAACGTGAGCTCATTGACAGCGCCTTTCATGCTCTGCGTCCTGGCGGCACCCTCGTCTACTCCACCTGTACGCTGAACCGTGAAGAAAACGAGGAAGTGGTTAACTGGCTGCTGCAAACCTACCCGCAGGCGGTTGAAGTCCTGACGCTGGATTCACTCTTCCCGCAGGCTCGCGAAGCGCTCACCGACGAAGGTTTCCTGCACGTATTCCCGCAGATTTTTGATTGTGAGGGTTTTTTCGTTGCCCGCCTGCGTAAAACCGCCTCTATCGATCCGCTGCCTGCGCCTGGCTATAAAGTAGGCAAGTTCCCCTTCGCACCGATGAAGGGCCGGGAAGCCGCCGCTGTCGCCGCCGCCGCTAATGCTGTTGGCCTGCAATGGCCAGAGCATCTTCGTTTATGGCAACGCGATAAAGAAATCTGGCTGTTCCCGCAAGAACTGGAAGCGTTAATCGGCAGGGTTCGTTTTTCTCGCATTGGGATTCGTCTCGCTGAAACACATAACAAAGGCTACCGCTGGCAACATGAAGCGGTGATCTCACTGGCCACGCCAGAGGCTCCTTTTGAGCTCACCTTAACGGAAGCGGAGGAGTGGTACCGTGGACGCGATGTCTATCCCGAAGCGCCGCCGCAGCAGGACGATGTCATCGTCACTTTCCAGGGAATGCCATTAGGGCTCGCTAAACGCATAGGGTCACGTCTGAAAAATAGTTATCCCCGCGAACTGGTGCGCGACGGCAAACTCTTCGCCGGAAAGTCGTGATCGCGCGCTAAAAAGCGCACTTTTTGACTGGCGATTTACTCCCCGTTGTCTACGCTGAAAAATGACGGCCTAACTGGTCGTACCACAACTCAGCAGACAAACGGGGTGAATGATGAGTAAAACTAACGTACGAATCGGCGCGTTTGAAATCGACGACGCCGAGCTGCACGGCGAATCACAGGGTGAGCGAACGTTAAGCATTCCTTGTAAATCCGATCCTGACTTATGCATGCAACTGGACGCCTGGGATGCCGAGACCAGCGTTCCCGCCATTCTCAATGGCGAACATTCTGTACTCTACCGTAAACATTACGATCGCCAATCCGATGCCTGGGTCATGCGCCTTGCCTGACTCAAATGAACCCGTCGCCTGAGACGGGTTATTTATATCCCTCCCCCGCTGCGCTAACTTCCCCTACACTTACCTTATGTTTATTCGCTTATGAGGGCTGGATGTTCGCCTTAGTATTATTCATTTGCTATCTGGACGGCGGGTGCGAAGACATCGTGGTTGATGTTTACAATAGCGAGCGACAATGCCTCGTCGCGATGGACGATCAGCGAATTCGCCAGGGCGGTTGTTTCCCGGTAGAAGATTTTATCGACGGCTTCTGGCGTCCAGCGACGGAATATAGCGACTTTTAAACAGCCGACTGCAGTTGCACCAGCGTTAACTCGCCGCCAAATACCGCGCCGGTATCAATGTAATGTTGGTTATCGCTATCGTAACGATGTTTAAGCGGCGTATGGCCAAACCAAAAGTGATCGGCCCCGGCGATCTCACCGTGCCGCCCCGCCAGATGATCGGTCAAACGCTGGCGGCTCCAGAGTACCTGATGCTCCGCCACGGGCAACTGCCAACGGTAGACGCTGGCTGGATAGTCGGCATGGGCAATCACGTGGGTGGTATCATCCTGGCAGCGCAGTTCAATGATTAGCGGCAATTCCAGACAGCGGATAAACAACAAATCAGCCAACCGTTTCTGTTCTTGTGAGGCCGTTTGATACCAGTCGCCACCGTTCAACGTCCACAGCGCCATCTCCCCGCTCGCCCGCGCATCAAGCGCCATCTGCTCATGGTTACCACGCACCGCTCTGAACCACCGGTAACCGAGCAGACCCAGGCATTCCACGCTTTGCGGCCCACGGTCAATCAAATCACCAACAGAAATAAGAAGATCCTGCCAGGGGTCAAATTTTAGCTGGCGCAGGTGAGACATTAATAAAGCAAAACAACCATGTAGATCGCCCACCAGCCAAATATTACGCCAGGTGCTACCTGCCAATCGCTGATACATATTTCACCCCCTCAGCTAATTATACAAAATATTACTGAAGGCGAGGTCGTTAATTCATACGTCAATCAACGTTAAACAAGGCGTAAATATAGTCTGGCGA
This sequence comes from Klebsiella sp. CN_Kp088, assembly GCF_040064335.1. Lineage (NCBI taxonomy): Bacteria > Pseudomonadati > Pseudomonadota > Gammaproteobacteria > Enterobacterales > Enterobacteriaceae > Klebsiella > Klebsiella sp. CN_Kp088. The sequence continues at coordinate 83,640 of NZ_JBEAIQ010000021.1, forward strand.
GCCATTAAGCTTGTCCCGCGACATCCGTAGAATAAAGATAAAATAATGACGAGGTATGACATCGTGACGGACAATAGCCTGCATTCATCATGCACACTTCAGCAACGCTCAAATTTGATTGCCGATCTGGTAATGGGGCGTATCACGCCCGCGCCTATCTGGCAAAAGCGCAACTATCGGCTTAAATTTTTGCTGCGTACGGCGCTGTTCTATCAGCCGACCCGCGAGATGCTGGACACCCTTTCTGCGCGTGGTGATTTCCGCCAACTGCTGGCGGCGCAGGCTACGCTGCCAGGTAAAGTACATCGCCAGTATTTAGTGCGCGACCTTAACGCCCGTCAGCGTTCCCAGGCTATCATTAGCCACTATCAGTACGTCGACTCGCTGGGCGAGAACCGATTGGCAACGGCCATGATATCGCCGTCAGAACGACCGTTACTGACCCTGTCCGCGAAAGATGATGCGGCCTTCACGCTCTTTGCCTCGTCAGCCGGCAAAGCCGAACGAGAAGGTGAAACGACTCTTTGGCTTCGCGATAGCCAGCAGCAACTGTTAGCCAGCGCTACGTTTAGTGTGATTCACCATCAAGGAGAGTGGCAACTGGTCATCGGCGGCCTGCAGGGACCGCGCCGCAATGTCTCTCATGACGCAATTAAACACGCGACCCGCGCCTGCTACGGCCTGTTCCCCAAACGTCTGCTGCTGGAATTCATCTGGCTGTTGGCCGGCCAAAGCAATATCCAGGCTATTTACGCCGTCAGCGATAATGGCCACGTATTCCGCGCTCTGCGCTATCGTTTGAGCAAAGGTCGGCACTTCCATGCCAGCTACGATGAGTTCTGGCAATCAATTGAAGGTGTGCGTAACGATAGTTACCGCTGGCGCTTGCCGCTGAAGCTGGAAAGGAAATCGCTGGAAAGTATCGCCAGCAAAAAACGCGCCGAATATCGCCGCCGTTTCCAGTTAATGGATGATATGGCCGTACAGGTGGCTAATCTGCTACGCGTAAAATAAATATTCATCTCTTATTACGAAAAAATTTCGCCGTTTTAAATAACGGCGTTTTCATTTGCAGATACTTTGGTTAATATCGTGGCCTGTTGATAATCGGTTTAAGTTGGCCATTGACACCATGAGTAAAACTGAAATTTTCCTGCTACTGATTATCCTGCTTATTTTAGGCAGTGCCCTGTGGTTTATTTTCAGTGACGAGATATGGGTATTGGTCAGCTATCTGGAAACTTCACTCTATCCAACGTTAATCACCCCAGAATAACTCCATCGCTCAACACGTAAACCGCATTAATAGTATAGCATTCCATCATTGCCTTATTTTATTTATCATACAAATATGTATACTAGCGGCTTCCGATGTAGACCCACCTTTCACCTGCACTATGGGTCTGGTTGCGTGCAGGTGTCTTCTTTCTGTTGTTTTTTTACTCTCCCCCCTACTAACTTCTTCCCTGGCATTTCGCCAAAAATATGCGCTAACACGACAATTGCAAAAATTATACTAAGCCCTCCTTTCTGCTATTCATAAAATTCAGAACAAACCACAGAAAAACAATCATAAACAAGAAGTTAAAACCATACAAAAACAAGAAACCAGCTCAAAACACCAATAATAACAATAAAACAGACAAATATAAAAAAATAAGCATTTTTCCAGACAGCGATTATATGTTGATTAATGGGATTAATCTCATCTTCACAAAAACAGGGTTTTACTTAGCGGCTTTCAATCCAGAGGTTCATCATGAACGTCCACACTTTTTCGCGCACTTTGCCTGGTATCTTTATCACAACAGCGCTTCTCGTTCAGGCGCCATGGGTCGCTGCAGCTGGGCTAACCACCGGTACATTAACGGGTCAGGTCGGGGTGCAGTTGACTATCGGCTCGGGCTGTACCGTCACCAATGGTTCCAGCGCAAGCGGGGTAAACAGCTGGGGTACCATTGATTTCGGCACCTATAGCGATTTGGTTAACGCCATAGATAGCAATCTGATTGGCAGCGGCGGCGCCAGCGCGGTCTCAATCATCTGTAGCAATAACCTTCCCGCAACGCTGACATTGAATAACGGTCAGCATGTAGGGACAACCGGACTGCGCCAAATGCAAAGCGCCGACGGCGATCAAATTGCCTACCGGCTTTACTCAAATAGCACCCGTCAGGCTGAATTTACCAGTGCCGGTATCGGTATCACGGGGACGGGTAGCGCTCAGGAAATCCCGATTTATGCCCGGGTGTTGCCGGCAGATCAAGGCGGCGTAACCGCCCCTGCTGAGGGTTTCTACCAGGACGTGGTCACTGCAACATTAACCTGGTAACGCTGTGGAGAAACGGATGTCATGTTGCGCGCAATTTGGCTACTCATATTCTTTTTTTCGACCACAGCCGTCTGGGCTGACAGTGCGCAGAAAACCTTCAAAGTGACCGCGCAGATCACGACCGGCTGCCTGCTTGGCAACGGAACAGGGACCCCTGGCGCTGATTTTGGCACCTTAAATTTTGGCTCCATGTCATCGCTTTATAGCAATGTTGATGTCGCCAGCTCCGCTGGCGCGGGCTCTATCGTTGTCGCGTGTACGCCGGGGATGGCGATCTCGCTGGCGCTTGACTATGGCGTCAACGGCGGCTCTGCGGCTCAACGCTATATGTCCAACGCCACCGGCAGTACGCTGGCTTACCAGCTTTTTCAGGATGCTAACCGCTCTACCGTTTGGGGGACTGGCGCTCAAGCCTACAGCGTCGCCTCATTCCCCAACACGACACAAACTTATACGGTTTATGGCCGCCTTTTTGCCACGAATGGCTTCCCGGCGCAAGGTTCATACACTGATACCGTTACGGTCACGCTGACCTATTAAAATAAGACAGGTTGAATATGATTCATCGTTGTATTGTTGTTTTGCTGGGTTCATCAATAAGTCTTAACGCCTGGGGCGCCAGCTCGGTGCTGGTGTGGCCTATTTTTCAAACCATCAGCGCCAGCGATAAAGGTTCTGAACTGTGGCTGGAAAACCGCGGCGCGACGGCGATAAATTTACAACTACGCATTTTCGGTTGGGATCAAAAAGAATCTAAAGATCTTTATGCCGATCAAAACGATGTGGTCTCCAGCCCCCCGTTCGCCAATGTTCAGCCAGGACAACGTCAACTTATTCGCCTGATGCGTGTGTCTCCGGTCGCCAGCGGCCAGGAAAAATCATATCGAATCGTGATTGATGAAATTCCCGCAGCGCAGCCGACAAAACAGACTGACAAGAGTTCCGCCGGCCTGAATATGCGCATGCGCTATGTACTGCCTTTGTTTATCTACGGGCAAGGCGCGCAACCGCTGAAGCTGGAAAGCAGCGTCGAACCAATACGAACCGCGCTAAGCTGGTCGCTTAGCGGTCAGAATCTGTGTATTAACAATGCCGGGAATCAACACGCCAGGTTGAGTAATGTCTACTGGTCAATATCAGCAGGAAAGCCGCAGGTCGAACAAACTCAGGGTTTACTGGGGTATGTGCTGGCTAAACGTCGCGTCTGTTTCCCGACATCAGGCCGCGCGGCGAACGCATCCGGGATGCGCCTGTTTGCGAAATTGACTGATAATAGTCAGGCGGTGGAAATTCCGGCAGCGCGTTAACCATGAGGCTTCTCATCGGAACCGGTGGTCTGCTGGCTATTGCTTCGGCAACGGCCTGGGCGGCTACCTATGATTCGTTACCCGCACCTGCGGCCACGCCAGGCACACAGCAGGAGTACGTGCTGTATCTCGGTATTTCCGTCAACGGCAACACGCCTGTGGGTACCGTGCCGGTGAAAGTGATTAATGATCGTTATTGGATCTCCGCTGCGGTACTCAAGCAGATGTGGATCCCTGTTCCCGACGGCAAAACGCTGGTTGACGTAGGAGAGATAGCGGAGGTCAAGGTCGTTTACGACCAGCCCGGGCAAATGCTGAAATTAACCGTTCCGGATAATTGGCTGCCGGAGCAACATATTGGTAATAGTCGCGAGCAGGAGTATCTGCAGGCGATCAGTACCCCTGGGCTGTTGTTTAACTACGATTCCTATAGCCTGGCTTCTACTGGCGGCGAGCGAACCACCAGCACCTCGACGGAATTTCGCCTTTTCGGCCCAGCCGGGGTGTTTTCAAACAATGCGGTGATCAGACAGAACTGGTCATCTCGTCACGACGATAGCCAACAAGGCTATATTCGCTACGATTCGCTGTGGAAATATAGCGACCCGGAAAGTCTGCTCAGCTATCAGGCGGGGGATGTGGTAAGTAATGCTTTAACCTGGAGTAGTTCAGTACGTGTTGGCGGTATTCGTCTCAGCCGTAACTTTGCGGTACGCCCTGACCTGATCACCTACCCTTTGCTCAATCTTTCCGGTAGCGCGGCGGTCCCCTCCAGTGTCGATCTCTTTATCAACGGCTACAAAGCCAGCTCAACACAAATTAACGGCGGCCCTTATACTCTCACCAACGTACCCTACATCAGCGGCGCCGGCGAAGCGACTATCGTCACGACCGATGCGCTTGGCCGCCAGGTCTCCACTAGCGTGCCTTTTTACGTCTCCAACACTCTGCTACGCCAGGGGCTCAGCGATTTCGATTTTACCCTCGGCGCGTTGCGTAATAATTACGGCACTAAAAACGCCGACTACGGTGCCGGCGCCGTCAGCGCGATCTATCGCTACGGCTTAACTAACTGGCTAACGGTGTCAACGCATACTGAAGACCGGCAAGGATTAACCAACGGCGGTATCGGCAGCGACATCACTATTGGCACGATTGGCACCTTGAGCCTGTCTGCCAGTGCGAGCCAGGGTGATAAGCAGGGCAACCAGTATTCCGCGGGCTATTCGTACTACGGCAATATCTGGGGAATTAACTATCAGCATATTCAACGCAGCGAGAATTTCGCCAATCTCTCCAGCTATCGCTCAACGACAACCCTCAGCCGTCAGTCAGACCAGGCGACATTAAGTCTCAGCCCATGGGGAAAAGTGCTTGGCGCATTTAGCCTCGGATATTTCGATATCCAGGCCCAGGACAACAGCCGCACCCGACTGATGAACTTTTCCTGGAGCCGCAGCCTGTGGCGGAACAGCAGCTTTAACCTGAGCATCAACCGCGATTTGCAGGCAGACACCTACTCCAGCATGATGCAGATAACCATTCCCTTCGACAGTTTCGGTTCACTGCAGTTAAGCAGCCAGCGCGCCAGCTCCGGCGAGTGGGGGCAAAACGTCGCCTACAATCGTTCCGCCCCTGCGGAAGGCGGTTTCGGCTGGAATTTAGCCCACTCCATCAGTGGAGATCGCTACAGCCAGGCGGATCTGACCTGGGTGAATGATGTTTCAACCTTGAGCGGCGGTTATTACGGTTCGCAGCATGATAATCAGGGCTGGTTTGAAGCAGCAGGCTCGGTGGTAATGATGGATAGCAGCCTGTTCTTCGCGCGACGAATCAGCGATTCATTTATCGTCGTCTCGACCGCCGGCTATCCGGACGTCGCGGTCAATTATGAAAATCGAAAAGTCGGCACTACCGACGATAGCGGGCACCTGCTGATCCCGTGGGCCGCCGCCTGGTATCCGGGCAAAGTGACCCTCGACACTCTGCCGCTGCCAACCGACGTTGAGGCTAAAGTCGTCGAGAAACGCATTGCGGTGCGGGAAGCCAGCGGTGCGCTGGTTGATTTCCCGGTTACACGCGTGCGTTCGGCCTCGATAACTTTGGTTGATAAAACGGGTCATCCTTTGCCGCTGGGAACGGCCGTTGAGGAACTTACCAGCCAGCAGTCTGGCGTGGTCGGTTATGACGGTCTGGTGTGGTTTACCCATCTAAACCAGCAAAACCAATTAGTTATTCACACAGCTAACGGCGAATGCCGGGCTTTATTCACGCTGCCGGAATCTACGCCGGTGCCACAACGTATCGGCCCACTAAGCTGTGGCTAAGAATGAACGGAGATGACTTTGAAAGCGATTCTTTGGTTATGTTCATTACTCGTTATTTCAGGCTACAGCGGCTTGATACACGCAGATTGCAAGATTAAGCCTAGCTCGCCTAATTTTGGCTCAGTGAGATCGTTTGATGTGGCGGCAACTCCGCAGGGGGTAAGCGCCGGTGCAGGCTTTAGCTGTACCAACATACTATCGCTTTTTTCAACCAGCACCATTACCGCAACGCTCAAAGATTCGGCAAATAAAAGTGGCAAAATCCCTCGACTTTATAGCAGCGCTAACAACGCCTGGATCCCCTATCGAGTTTGTAAAGATGCCGGCTGTAACCCGTCGTATCAAATTGATGGTGCAATCCCCTGGACCATTAACGCGTTGGTTGATCTATTAGGCTTATTTAATACCAGTGACGGAACCATTCCGCTTTATTTCCAGACAATAGCAGGAAGTAATATCCCTGCGGGAACCTATAACGACACCTTGACCATTGAATGGAAATATCACTATTGCCTGATAGGCGCGCTGGGGATCTGCGTACCGGACGATGGCACGTTAACTTCACAAGTTCTTATAACTATGAACGTGACTAACTATTGCTATATTGATGACGCGCCCGATGTCGCCTTCTCCACAGCGGCTCTGGTAGCCGCTTTTAGCGAGGTCAGCGGGCAGTTAACTATCCGCTGCACGCAGAATGCGGCATACAGCATTAATCTTTCCAGCATCAACGCCCTTAACGGCAGTTGGCGGCAAATGAGCCAAACGATTAATTCGACAAATTATTACCTGCAATATCAGCTTTATAAAACCGACGGTAGCGCCTGGACGCCAACAGCAGATGTCAGCCTGGTGGGAAATGGCAACGCACAGCAAACAAACTTCAAAGCTCGGGTGAACGCCTCACAGAGCAATCAACCTGCTGGCGTGTACAGTGATACGGTATTGGTTACCGTGAGCTATTGATTATATTGTCACGTTTTTTTGTAAAGGGAATGTTAAGAATAACTTTGTTGTGATATAAGGGAAAAAGCTCAGCGTTCAGCCGGATGAGCATTAACGATGGATGTGTATAACTCGCTGAATAATAGATAAAAAGAGACCGAACACGATTCCTGTATTCGGTCCAGGGAAATGGCTCTTGGGAGAGAGCCGTGCGCTAAAAGTTGGCATTAATGCAGGCTAAGTCGCCTTGCCTTATAAGAATAGTTGACTGTGACAGGTTTTCCAGTCCGCGACAAAAGCGGTTGAAAAATTGCTGACAAAATCCGTTGCGCCAACAAAAAACCGCCGCGTTTTCTTACCAGACGCCGGCGGTTTTTTATCTTTAAAACAAAGTGATATAGGTAATTATCAGCAGAGTTTTTGCGCACGTTCGATAAATGGCGCCAGGCTCATTTTTTGTCCCGGATGCTGCGGGTCGTCGGCCTGGATGACAGAAATCGGCTGAGCGCTGGTCTTGCCGGCCTTCACTTCCTGCTCGGCGACATCATTCAGCGGATACTGCACCAGGGTGCTCGGGTTGATGGCGTACAGCGCATTACCCGGGCGGCAGGTTAACATGACTTCTTCACGGGTGAACGCCCAGTTGTCCTTACCCACTTCAAAACGGCTCACGGTAATCACCTGCGGCGCCGCCAGCGCGGCGCCTGAGCTTGCCAGTAATAACATTGTCAGAACGATTTTTTTCATCATTTAGCCAGTTAATTCAATTAGGTTGCCAGGTCGCGAACAGGCTGACAGCAAGTATTGCCAGCGCGGCAAGCGCCATTTCCAGCTGTGTAGTGCGTAAAATAGTTCGTTCCGCCCACGAGCCGTTACCTGACATTCGCGGTACCAGAACATACCTGTTCACCAGCGCAATTGCTACCATCCCGGCGACCAGCGCACATTTGAACAACAACACCGTTCCCCACGGTGAGTCGCCAATCAGCTGTCCCTGTATCAACAGCGTATTGCCAATCCCGCTGGCAATCGCGCCAGCCACGGCCAGATGCCCATAGTGTGAAAAACGCATCATGGCGGTTATCGCTACCTGACGCCAGCGCCCGCGCGCCAGTCGCAGACAGTAGACAAATGGCAACAGCCCGCCGGCCCATGCCGAGACGCAAAACAGATGTAACGCGTGATTGGTGCGCTGTAATGCGCCAACCCAACCATCATGCATCGCCGCATGCCCCACGCCAGCCATCAACAACAACTGCGCGCAAAATAGCAGTAACAATAGACGCGCCGGGCGACGGGGTTTGATCCACGCGACCGCCAGCGCAATCCACGCCAGCACCACCTGCCACAGCCAAACGCCGCCAAACTGCGTCCCGATAACAGCGCGCCAGATTGTGGGTTGCCAGACATCATTCCAGCCATCGCCCATCAACCCGCCCTGCGCCATCAGCATCAAGGTAGCTGAAATAGCGCTAATCATTAGCAGGTAGCGCAGCAGTGGATAAAAGCGCTGCATCAACAGGCGACGCAGCGAGACTGGCGCCCACCATGCGCCGTACAGCGCGCAACCGAAGGCTGTCATCAATGAGATGAAGTGGACAAACCGCAGGCCGACATACACTCCCGACAGCATGGATTACTTCACGCTGAAGTGGTATTGCCCTTTGGTCTTATGGCCGTCAACGGAGACCACATGCCACTCTACGGTGTACTCGCCCGCCGCCAGCGGTTCATTCAGCGGCAGCGTTAATTGCGCTTTATTACCGTCGCTGCGGGCCAGTTTGCCGGTAGCGACAGGTTTATTCTGCGGGCCGTTGAGGGTCACGCCGCTGAAGGAGAGCTCGACGCCTTCACTAAACGTTAACGTAAGCGCCTGCGGCGAAACGGAGACCGTCGAATCGGCCGCCGGGATTTGTTGTTGCAGATGAGCATGAGCAAAAGCGCTGGCGGTGGTTAACATAGCGCTGAGAAATACGGCGGCACTTAGCGCGCGTCCGGCGATGGTTCGCATAAACATCATTCCTTTTTGTTATGTATGTTGGACAGAGAATAACCCTGTATAATAGCAGAGTCGAGCTAAGCATCCGGGACTTGCCTTTCAGCGTCACGCTTAGTAACTTTTGCGCCGTAATGAAGGAGGTACTGATGGCAAATAATCTGGCAAAAATTTCGCAAGATGAAATGGACAAGGTCAACGTTGACCTCGCAGCGGCCGGCGTCGCCTTTAAAGAACGCTACAATATGCCCGTCGTTGCCGATCTCGTCGAGCGAGAGCAACCGGCTCACCTGCGCGACTGGTTTCGTGAACGATTGATCGCGCACCGTCTGGCATCCGTGTCACTTTCCCGCCTGCCGTATGAACCGAAAGCGAAATGATTGCTCATTCCTTGAGGATCCCCCCATTGGCAACCGCCGCACATTCTATTACGCTGGGGTTTTTGGCGAGGAGTAAGCCATGCTGCGCGTAATCGATACCGAAACCTGCGGTTTGCAGGGCGGCATTGTTGAAATTGCCTCCGTCGATATCATCGACGGCCGGATAACCAATCCCATGAGTCATCTGGTGCGCCCTGACCGCCCAATCAGCCCGCAGGCAATGGCAATCCATCGCATCACTGAAGAGATGGTGGCCGATAAGCCCTGGATTGAAGAAATCGTGCCGCACTACCAGGGCAGCCCATGGTATGTCGCCCATAACGCCAGCTTTGATCGCCGGGTATTACCGGAAATGAACGGCGAGTGGATTTGTACTATGAAGCTGGCGCGCCGCCTGTGGCCGGGGATTAAGTACAGCAATATGGGGTTGTATAAGTCGCGCAAGCTGAGCGTAGCCACACCGCCGGGTTTGCATCACCACCGCGCGCTGTACGACTGCTATATCACCGCCGCCCTACTGTTGGATATCATGCAGGTTTCCGGCTGGTCGCCGGATGAAATGGCCGACATAACCGGCCGCCCGGCGCTGCTGACTACCTTTACCTTCGGCAAATATCGCGGCAAAGCGGTGTCGGAAGTGGCGGAAAACGATCCAGGTTATTTACGTTGGCTGTTCAATAACCTGGACCGGATGAGCCCGGAACTGCGTCTGACCCTCAAACATTATCTCGGCGAATAACGCTACACTTCCACCTTGCCGGGCAAAGTCCCTTGCGCGAGGGCGATTAAAAAGGCGTACTCCAATGCCACGCCCTCGTAGCTTTTAAACCGTCCCGACTTACCGCCATGTCCGGAATCCATATCGGTACATAACAGCAGCAGATTGTCGTCGGTTTTCAGCTCGCGTAGCTTCGCCACCCACTTCGCGGGCTCCCAATATTGCACCTGCGAATCATGCAGCCCGGTGGTCACTAACATATGCGGATAAGCCTGGGCTGAGACGCCATCATAGGGGCTATAGCTCTTCATATAGTGATAATAGGTTTCGTCCTGCGGATTCCCCCACTCCTCAAACTCACCGGTCGTGAGCGGAATAGATTCGTCGAGCATGGTGGTCAGTACGTCAACAAACGGCACCTGCGCCACCACGCCGTGGAACAAATCCGGTCGTTGGTTAATCGCCACGCCCATCAACATGCCGCCGGCGCTGCCGCCCATGCCATAACATAATTTAGGGTCGCCATATCCCTGCGCCAGCAGCGCATCGCAGACGTCCAGATAATCGTTAAAGGTATTCTTCTTGTTGAGGAATTTGCCGTCTTCATACCACTGCTGTCCAAGTTCGCCGCCGCCGCGAATATGGGCTATTGCAAAGACAAAACCTCGATCCAGCAGGCTCAAACGGCTGGCGCTAAAATCAGCGTCCATGCTGGCGCCGTAAGAGCCATAGCCGTACACCAGTAACGGGTTGGCCCCTTTGCGAAAGTGTTCGCGGTGATAAACCAGCGATACCGGCACCTCCACGCCGTCACGCGCTTTCACCCACAGGTGTTCGCTGCGATAACAGGCGGCGTCAAAGCCCTGCACTTCCTGTTGCTTGATAACCCGCCGCTCGCCGGTATCCATATCCAGCTCAAATAGCGTATCCGGGGTGGTCATCGATGAATAACCGTAGCGCAGCCTTGATGTTTCCGGTTCGGGATTATAGGCAAGCCAGGTGACGTAAGCGGGATCGTCAAAGGCAATGCCAACCACTTCCCGCGTTTTACGGTTGATCTGCCGCAGGCTGGTCAAGCCCCGCTGACGCTCCTCGACCACCAGCCAGTCGGTGAATATAGTAAAACCTTCGAGCATCACATCAGGACGCGCCGGGATCAGCGTCTGCCACTGGTCTTCGTCGCGGAGCACGGTGCGGTAAAGCCCGAAGTTTTTACCCTCGCGATTAGAACGCAGATAAAACGCGTGCTGATAATGATCGAGGCTATATTCATGATCCTTGCGTCGTGGCAAAAAACACACCGGCTCCGCATCGGGAAGCTCCGGGTTAAGTAATAACACTTCGCTGGTAGTGGCGCTGGCAAGGTAAATCACCACAAACTGCTGGGAGGTGGTCTTATGCACGCTGACATAAAACGTGTCGTCTTTCTCTTCGTAGACCAGGACATCGTTATCTGCGGTGGTACCAACGGCATGTCGCCAGACCTGATACGGCAGCAGCGTCGTCGGGTGTTTGCGCACGTACCACAAGAAGCGCGAGTCATTGCTCCAGGCGAATCCTGGCGTGACGTTTTCCAGGATCTCCGCCGACCATTCGCCGCTGCTCAGATCCTTAAAACGTAAGCCATACTGACGTCGTGAAAGGTAATCTTCCGCCACCGCCATCAGTTGGTTGTTCGGCGCGACGCCTAATCCGCCGAGGGTGTAAAATTCGCTTTTCGCCGCCCGTTGGTTGGCATCAAGCAAAATCTCCCATTCATCCCACTCTTCTTTGAGCACTGACTGACGTTGGTAGATCGCATATTCACAGCCCGGTTCATAAACCTGGCGATAGCGGTAGCCATTTTTGCTATAGGGAGCGGAGACCTCCCGCTGCGGAATGCGATCGATGATTTCCTTCAGCACCCGCTCCTGCAGGCTGCTTTGCGAGTCCATCACCTTTTTACCGTAGTCATTTTCCTGATGGAGATAGTCCAGCACTTCCGGGCGCGCGCGTTCGTCATCGCGCAGCCAGTAGTAATTATCGATGCGAGTGTCGCCATGTAGCGTCATGGCGTGGGGGATCCGTTTAGCTTTCGGTAGCATGCGTTATTCTTCTGCGTCTTATTATGGAATCACAAAATCACTCAGGGCATCGTGCGCCCTGAACGATGTCGTGTCTATAAGGGTGGCAAAAGTGGCCAGCGATGCAAGCGGAACGCTCTCTTTTAAGAATCAAGCGCCTGCTTTTGCGCCTGAACATCGCGTTCTATCTCTTCGCGGACATCTTCAGGCAGTTTAAGCGCGTCACCGAGCGCATCCAGGTAGCTGCGCTCCATAAAATGGTCGATATCAATTACCGCGCAGCTGAGGTAGTAAATTTCCAGCGCTTCTTGCCCATCGCGCACGCTTTGCGCCAGCCGTTGCGGGTCGAGCGGCTGGGTTAAAACCCTGTCGATCAACACCCGGCCCTGCACGTCGATGTTCGCCGCTCGCAACTGCTCTTCTATATGCTGACGTTCACGCTCGTCAATATGACCGTCGCTTTTGGCGGCGAAGACTAACGCGGTAATCAGCCGCTCGCTGCGCGCATCGAGCACAACCGGTTCCTGGGTAGACGCTGTTGATGTCTGTGTCGCGACATCTGCCTGCTGGCCGCGCATTTTTTGCTGATACTTATTCCACAGCACGCTGCCGGCCACCGCGCCACCGCCAACCAGCAGCGCGCCGGTGCCATATTTCGCCAGCAGCTTACGCGATGATTTGCTGGCGACCAACAAGCCAGCAAGGCCGCCCAAGGCGCCGGGCAGCAGGTTTTTAGCGGATGAAGATTTTTCAGCGGAGACGGGATTGCCCTGCTGGCCCAGCAGGGACTGGAGTTGATTAAGCCAGTTAGCCATAACATTCCTCATAGCGCGAGATGCAATGCCATCAGCCTAAACGACGAGACGTCAGGAAATGTTATGACTGGCTAAAGATGCGAAAATTTCCGCTTCGCCGGTTATCAGGCGGCCTTTGCTTTGCGCGGCTTTTTCGCGGCGCCTTCTTCGGCGGCACCAGGCTGAGCTTCATCCTCTGTAGGCGCAGACTCCGGCATTTCTGCCGCCGCCTCAGCATGCTCTTCTGCTTCCGGCAATTTCCCTGACTTCAGAATGTGGTGTAAGGCGTCTTTGCGCTCGGCCAGCCACATCGACATATTGTCACGCTGAGCTTCATCCAATTCCAGCGGGCACGTGACCAGCCAGTCATTGAGCACCTCTGCCAAATCGAGCATTTTGTCGTAAGCATCGGCCTCTTTTTTGCTGGCAAAAGACATTTTTTCCTCACCTTCACGGATCACGACGTATTTGATTTCAACCGCCATTGTGCAGCCTCTTTATACTGTATTTATATACAGTATATCAAATTTCGCCGCTGTTCTCAACTTACGCGTGTAAAGACAGACGCAAACGTTTTCGTTTATAATGCGCGCCATGTTCTGTTTACGCTGAGAGTAGGTTATGACTTTATTAGGCACCGCGCTGCGCCCCGCGGCCACGAAGGTAATGTTGTTAGGTTCCGGCGAGCTCGGAAAAGAAGTCGCCATTGAGTGCCAGCGGTTGGGTATTGAAACCATCGCCGTCGACCGCTATCCCGATGCGCCGGCGATGCAGGTGGCCCATCGTTCGCACGTCATCAATATGCTGCACGGCGACGCGCTGCGTGAACTGATCGCCTTAGAAAAGCCGGATTATATCGTGCCGGAGATCGAAGCCATTGCCACCGACACGCTTGTTGAGCTGGAGCAGGCCGGGCAAAAAGTAGTGCCGACGGCGAGAGCCGCAAAACTCACCATGAATCGCGAAGGCATTCGCCGCCTCGCGGCCGAAGAGCTGCAAATTCCCACCTCTGCCTATCGTTTTGCCGACAGTGAGGAGGGGTTCCGCGCTGCCGTCGACGAAATTGGTTTGCCTTGTATCATTAAGCCGGTGATGAGCTCCTCCGGTAAAGGCCAGAGCTTTATCCGCTCGGCTGACCAGCTCAGCGCCGCCTGGCAATACGCCCAACAAGGCGGGCGAGCAGGCGCCGGACGCGTCATCGTCGAAGGGGTGGTAAATTTTGATTTTGAAATTACGCTGCTCACCGTCAGCGCCGTCGACGGCGTCCACTTTTGCGCCCCGGTAGGCCATCGTCAGGAAGATGGCGACTACCGTGAATCCTGGCAGCCGCAGCAGATGAGCGATCTCGCGCTGCAACGCGCGCAGGAGATCGCCCGCAAAGTGGTGCTGGCGCTGGGGGGATATGGACTGTTCGGCGTTGAATTGTTCGTTTGCGGCGATGAGGTGATCTTCAGTGAAGTCTCCCCTCGCCCGCACGATACCGGTATGGTCACTCTGATCTCGCAGGATCTTTCGGAATTCGCCCTGCACGTTCGCGCCTTCCTCGGCCTGCCGATCGGCGCCATCCGCCAGTATGGCCCAGCAGCATCGGCGGTGATTTTACCGCAGCTAACCAGTGAGAACGTGACCTTTAGCAATCTACAGGCCGCCGTCGGCGCGGGTCTGCAGTTGCGTCTGTTCGGTAAACCGGAAATCGCCGGCGCGCGTCGCCTGGGCGTAACCCTGGCGGTTGCTGACAACGTCGATGAAGCCATCGGCCGCGCCAAAACCGCTGCCGCCGCGGTCGTTGTGAAGGGATAAAAAAAGCCCGGTCGCTCACACGTGCCGGGCTTCTGTCATTACAGGCGCAGAAATTATTTCGCGCCTTCTACCGCTTCGCGGGCCAGTTTGGTGATGCGATCGTAGTCGCCGTTTTCCAGCGCGTCGGCCGGAACCAGCCAGGAGCCGCCGATGCACAGCACGCTGTTCAGCGCCAGATAGTCGCGGTAATTCGCCGGAGAGATGCCGCCGGTCGGGCAAAAACGAATGTGGCCGAATGGACCGGCAATCGCCTGCAACGCTTTCACGCCGCCGTTCGCTTCCGCCGGGAAGAATTTGAACTCTTTCAGGCCATACTGCATGCCCAGCATCAGCTCGGATACGGTGCTAATACCCGGGATCAGCGGGATGGTGCCTTCGCCGGTCGCCGCTTTCAGCAGGGATTCGGTCAGGCCCGGGCTGATAGCGAACTGCGCGCCTGCTTCAGTAACGGCTTTCAGCTGCTCAACGTTGGTCACGGTACCGGCGCCGACAATCGCCTCCGGCACTTCTTTGGCGATAGCGCGGATAGCTTCCAGCGCGCACTCGGTGCGCAGCGTAACTTCCAGAACGCGTACACCACCGGCAACCAGCGCTTTCGCCATCGGCACCGCGTGTTCCAGCTTTTTCACCACGATAACCGGTACGACCGGGCCGTTAGTCAGGATTGCTTCTGCAGTTGTTTTCCAGTTTTTCATCAGAGTTTTCTCTCGCCAGATCTACAAATCGAATCGTCTTAAAAAGTAATGCAGGTTGCGCCCTGCTCGGCTCCGGAGAGCTTCTCGCGCAGCGCGCCGAACATCTCGCGGCCGGTTCCGACCCGCGAGCTGCTCAGGTCAGGAATATGCGGCTGGCGTGCGGCCAGTTCAGCTTCATCTACCAGCAGGGTCAACTCGCCGGTCTGCCCGTTAACGCGAATCATGTCGCCATCGCGCACTTTCGCCAGCAGCCCGCCATCGTAGGCTTCAGGAGTAACATGGATGGCTGACGGTACCTTGCCTGATGCGCCGGAAAGTCGGCCATCGGTGACCAGCGCAATTTTGAAACGGCGGTCCAATAATACACCAAGTGGCGGCATAAGTTTATGTAATTCTGGCATGCCGTTCGCTTTCGGCCCCTGATGGCGTACAACGACTACGCAATCTTTATCCAGCAGCCCCGCTTCAAACGCCGGCAGTACGTCGTGCTGGCTCTCAAAGACGACCGCTGGCGCTTCGATAATCTGGTTCTCAACCGGCACCGCGGAGGTCTTCATGACCGCACGACCGAGGTTACCGCTCAGCACTTTGGTACCGCCATGGCGGGAGAATGGTTTCTCGAAGGTAGCGATGACCTGATCGTCAAGCGGCGCGGTCGCCCCTTCACGCCAGTCCAGCTCGCCGTTATTCAGCCAGGGTTCCATGGTGTAACGCGACAAGCCGAAGCCGGCGACGGTATTGACATCTTCATGCAGCAACCCGCCTTTCAGCAGCTCGCGCACCAGTACCGGCACCCCGCCTGCCGCCTGGAAGTGGTTAATGTCCGCCGGACCGTTTGGATACAGACGCGCCAGCAGCGGCACCACATCAGAAAGATCGGAGAAATCATCCCAGTTAATGATAATGCCCGCCGCGCGCGCCATCGCCACCAGGTGCATCGTATGGTTGGTGGAGCCGCCGGTCGCCAGCAGCGCAACGATACCGTTGACCACCACTTTTTCGTCAATCATTTTACCCAGCGGCATCCACTCATTGCCGTTGCCGGTCATGCGCGTCACCTGACGAGCTGCGGCGCTGGTCAGCGCTTCGCGCAACGGGGCGTCCGGATGAACAAACGAGGAACCTGGCAGCTGCATGCCCATAAACTCAACCACCATCTGGTTGGTGTTGGCGGTACCGTAGAAGGTACAGGTGCCCGGGGCATGATAAGAGGCGGCTTCGGATTCAAGCAGCGCCATACGGTCAACTTTACCTTCGGCGTACAGCTGACGAATGCGCACTTTTTCTTTGTTCGGCAGGCCGCTGGCCATCGGACCAGACGGAATAAACACCGACGGCAGATGGCCGAAGGAGAGCGCCGCCATGGTCAGTCCGGGAACAATTTTATCGCATACGCCAAGATACAACGCGCCGTCGAACATATTGTGCGACAGGCCGATGGCGGCAGACATGGCAATCACTTCGCGGCTCAGCAGCGACAGCTCCATGCCATCCTGGCCCTGCGTCACGCCGTCACACATTGCCGGCACGCCACCAGCCACTTGCCCTACCGCATTGGCGGAGTGCAAGGCTTTACGGATGATATCCGGATAATGTTCATAAGGCTGGTGAGCGGACAACATATCGTTATAGGAGGTGATAATAGCGATGTTGTTGCGCAACATGCTCTTCAGCGACGCTTTATCATCTGCCTGACAGGCGGCAAAACCGTGCGCCAGGTTACCGCAGGCCAACTGCGAACGATGGACGGTATCGCTTTTGGCTTGATTAATTCGTGCGAGGTAGGCTGAGCGGGTTTCGCGTGACCGTTCGATAATGCGATTTGTTACCCGTAACATTGTCGAATTCATAGAGGCTCCTCAAAATTTATCTGTCCGGCCACCGCGCGATGACGACGAAAAATGGTGTAAATGGCACCACCACTGGGGCTCAGGGGCAAAATGTCTACAGGCAGTGTAATAAAAAAAGCCCCGGGGGTGAATCCTCCCGGGGCTTAAAAGATTAAAAATTATGCGCCAGACTGCGCCAGATCATGTTACCGGTAAAATAACTCTCCCGGATTAACGCTAGTCTTACTCGAATTCGTTCCAGGAACGGCCATCGCGGGTGATCATCGCCACCGACGCCACCGGTCCCCAGGTACCTGCCTGGTAAGGTTTCGGCGCGTCGCCGTCGGCCGCCCATGCACCGGTAATGGAGTCAACCCACTTCCACGCTTCTTCCACTTCATCGCGACGCACGAACAGCGCCTGGATACCGCGCATGGTTTCCAACAGCAGGCGTTCGTAAGCATCCGCTAAGTGCGTCTGATTGAAGGTCTCGGAGTAGCTCAGATCCAGCTTGGTGATCTGCAGATTATGCTTGTGATCGAGGCCTGGAACTTTATTAAGCACCTGAATATCCACACCTTCATCCGGCTGCAGACGAATGGTCAATTTATTCTGCGGCAGCTCCTGCCAGGTCTCTTTAAACAGGTTCAGTTCCGGAGTTTTGAAGTAAACCACCACTTCGGAACATTTCGTCGGCAGGCGTTTACCGGTACGCAGGTAGAACGGCACCCCAGCCCAGCGCCAGTTATCGATATCCACGCGGATGGCCACAAAGGTCTCCGTATTACTGGATTTGTTAGCGCCCTCTTCTTCCAGATAACCCGGTACTTTTTTACCTTGCGCAAACCCGGCGGTGTACTGACCGCGGACGGTTTTCTCACGCACGTTTGAGCGATCGATACGGCGCAGCGATTTCAGCACTTTCACTTTTTCATCGCGGATGCTGTCGGCAGTCAAATCGGACGGCGGCGACATGGCGATCATGCACAGGATCTGCAGCAGATGGTTCTGGATCATGTCGCGCATCTGCCCGGCTTGATCGAAATAACCCCAGCGGCCTTCAATACCCACTTCTTCCGCCACGGTGATTTCAACGTGGTCAATGGTGCGGCAGTCCCAGTTATTAACAAACAGGGAGTTAGCAAAGCGCAAGGCCAACAGGTTCAGTACCGTCTCTTTACCCAGATAATGGTCGATACGGTAAACCTGGCACTCTTCGAAATACTCGCCCACCTGGTCATTAATTTCCCGGGAGGTTTCCAGCGAGGTACCGAGCGGTTTTTCCATCACCACCCGCGCGGGCTTGGCATTCAGCTTCGCTTCGCCCAGGCCTTTGCAGATAGCGCCGAACGTGCTTGGCGGCATCGCGAAGTAGTTAATGGTGACGCGGTTTTCCTGATCCAGCATATCGCCCAGACGCGTAAAACCGCTGGTATCGTTGACATCAAGATTACAGAAGTCCAGACGACCGCTCAGGGTATCCCATAAACCTTCGTCGATTTTCTCTTTCATGAAGGTTTCTAACGCTTCACGCACAACTTTGGTGTAAGCGTCTTTATCCCAATCAGCGCGACCGACGCCGATGATGCGGGTTTCAGGGTTTATCTGGCCAGCTTTTTCAAGCTGATACAGGGAAGGCAACAGTTTACGGCGCGCGAGGTCACCTTTCGCGCCGAAAATGACCAGATCGCATGCCTGGGCCGTTTGCGTTACCGCCATGTCATTCTCCTCAGTTGATAGTCTGGTGCTTATGCCAGGCTAAATTTGTAATTTTCTTACGCTGCACTGTACTGTGTTTACGAATTTCCTGAAACCCTTGGCGGTGCTTTCCCGACGTTACCGCACATAGAGGAAAAGCGTTCGCCGACAAATTGGGCATCAGGCTAAGAATGTTCGTTGTTTCGTCTGGTATTCAGTTAGTAAAATACGACTCTGATCATGTAATGAAAAAAAACGACATTTTTTCTCGTCATTCCTCACCGCTTCTGATTGCGGAGGGGTATATTCTTGCTAAAACGCCTGATGATTTCACCCATTAATGAAATCGTTTCCATTGATGAGCGCCTGTAAACAATGAACATGCTGGAAAAAATCCAGTCCCGACTGGAAAACCTTAGCAAATCTGAACGCAAAGTGGCGGAAGTCATTCTTGCCACACCGGCGCAGGCCATTCACTCAAGCATAGCGGCCCTCGCGCTGGAAGCCGGCGTCAGCGAGCCGACCGTAAACCGATTTTGTCGCAGCCTGGAAACCCGGGGGTTCCCCGATTTTAAACTGCACCTGGCGCAAAGTCTGGCACACGGTACCCTCTATGTTAACCGTAATGTCGATGAAGACGACAGCGTCGAATCCTATACGGCGAAAATTTTCGAATCGGCGATGGCCAGCCTCGATCAGGTACATCATGCGCTGGATATGTCCGCGGTCAACCGGGCAGTCGATCTGCTTACCCAGGCGAAGAAAATTTCCTTCTTCGGCCTGGGGTCTTCAGCAGCCGTCGCGCATGACGCGATGAATAAATTTTTCCGTTTTAACGTCCCGGTCATCTACTCCGACGATATTGTCCTACAGCGCATGAGCTGTATGAATTGTAACGATGATGACGTGGTGGTCATCATTTCACATACCGGACGCACCAAAAGCCTGGTTGAACTGGCGCAGTTAGCGCGTGAAAACGATGCCATGGTCATTGCCATCACTTCGGCCGGGACCCCGCTGGCGCGGGAGTCGACGCTGGCCATTACCCTGGATGTTCCGGAAGACACCGATATTTATATGCCGATGGTGTCGCGCCTGGCCCAGCTCACGGTGATTGATGTGCTGGCGACCGGCTTTACCCTGCGCCGTGGAGCAAAATTCAGAGATAACTTGAAGAGGGTCAAGGAAGCGCTGAAGGAATCGCGCTTTGATAAAGAACTACTCATTAGTAGTGATAAACAATAATAGTCATTATAAGTCAGAGACCAATTATATCCCGGTAGCGTAGCAGTTCCGCCCGTTAGCGGATTTGGCGCTACCGAATCCATGTTCACGCAACACCAAAGTTGTTTCAGTCAACGGAGTATTACATGTCCAGAAGGCTTCGCAGAACCAAAATCGTAACGACCTTAGGCCCAGCAACTGACCGCGATAACAACCTCGAAAAAGTTATCGCCGCGGGCGCTAACGTCGTACGCATGAACTTCTCTCACGGTACCCCGGAAGATCACCAACTCCGCGCAGACAAAGTCCGTGAAATTGCAGCAAAACTGGGCCGCCACGTTGCGATTCTCGGCGACCTGCAGGGGCCGAAAATCCGCGTCTCTACCTTCAAAGAAGGCAAAATTTTCCTCAACATTGGCGACAAATTCCTGCTCGACGCCAACCTGGGCAAAGGCGAAGGCGATAAAGAAAAAGTCGGCATCGACTATAAAGGCCTGCCGGCGGACGTCGTTCCAGGCGATATCCTGCTGCTCGACGATGGACGCGTGCAGCTGAAGGTCCTGGAAGTACAGGGGATGAAAGTTTTCACCGAAGTTACCGTTGGTGGCCCGCTATCTAACAATAAAGGTATCAACAAACTCGGCGGCGGGCTGTCTGCAGAAGCGTTAACCGATAAAGACAAAGCCGATATCGTTACCGCCGCAAAAATTGGCGTTGATTACCTGGCGGTCTCCTTCCCGCGCTGCGGCGAAGACCTGAACTACGCTCGCCGTCTGGCCCGTGACGCTGGCTGCGATGCGAAAATCGTCGCTAAAGTCGAGCGTGCGGAAGCGGTCTGCGACCAGGATGCCATGGACGACGTTATTCTCGCCTCCGATGTGGTGATGGTAGCTCGCGGCGATCTCGGTGTGGAAATCGGCGATCCGGAATTGGTGGGTATCCAGAAGGCGCTGATCCGCCGCGCTCGCCAGCTTAATCGCTCGGTCATCACCGCCACGCAGATGATGGAATCAATGATTACCAATCCGATGCCGACCCGCGCGGAAGTCATGGACGTGGCGAACGCCGTACTGGACGGTACCGATGCCGTGATGCTCTCCGCAGAAACCGCTGCCGGCCAGTATCCGTCAGAAACCGTCGCCGCGATGGCGCGGGTGTGCCTGGGCGCGGAGAAGATCCCAAGTCTCAACGTTTCCAAACACCGTCTTGACGTCCAGTTCGACAATGTCGAAGAAGCGATTGCCATGTCGGCGATGTATGCGGCCAACCACCTGAAAGGTATTACCGCGATTATCACCATGACCGAGTCCGGCCGCACCGCGTTGATGACTTCACGTATCAGCTCCGGACTGCCAATTTTCGCCCTCTCCCGTCACGAGCGTACTCTGAACCTGACGGCGCTCTATCGTGGCGTGACGCCGGTGCATTTCGACAGCCATAACGACGGCGTTGCCGCCGCGCACGACGCGGTTAACCTGCTGCGTGATAAAGGCTATCTGGTCTCCGGCGACCTGGTGGTCGTCACCCAGGGCGACGTGATGAGCACCATCGGCAGCACCAACACCACCCGTATCCTGACCGTTGAGTAATCGCCTTCAGTGATGGGAAAGCCTCCTTACGGAGGCTTTTTTATGATTGTTATCCTGGTAAATACAGGCATCACAACATGCCGGCGATGGTAGCATACGGAAATGTTTTGTAGGCCCGCGCAAGCGCAGCGCCGCCGGGCAATATCCGCGGATAAGGCGCCGCTTTTGCGCCGGATGGCGGCTGCGCCTTATCCGGCCTACGGTCTGGTAAATGCAGGCGCCGTAGCTCTGCTCAGCGCAGCATACAGCTTACTTCTTCGGAAACAGTTCGTTGCGCTTGTAAGGCTCGGTTTCGCCCGGCTTACGCGTCTTCAGCAGTTTCAGGATCCAGGTATACTGCTCAGGATGCGGCCTGACGAAAATCTCAACCTCTTCGTTCATACGGCGCGCAATCGTCGTATCATCAGCTTCCAGCAGATCGTCCATCGGCGGGCGCACCAGCACCGTCAGGCGATGCGTTTTACCGTCATACACCGGGAACAGCGGCACTACACGCGCGCGGCAGACTTTCATCAAACGACCAATCGCCGGAAGAGTCGCTTTATAAGTCGCGAAGAAATCGACAAATTCGCTATGCTCGGCGCCGTGATCCTGGTCGGGCAGATAATAGCCCCAGTATCCCTGGCGAACCGATTGAATAAATGGCTTAATGCCATCGTTACGCGCGTGCATCCGCCCGCCGAAACGACGGCGCACGGTGTTCCAGACATAGTCAAATACCGGATTCCCCTGGTTATGGAACATCGCCGCCATTTTTTGCCCACCCGAAGCCATCAGCATCGCCGGAATATCCACGCCCCAGGCGTGCGGCACTAAAAAGATGACCTTTTCATTATTACGCTGCAGCTCGTCGATGATCTCTTTCCCTTGCCAGTCAACGCGGGACATCACGCGCTGCGGATCGCGCATGCCGAGTTCGGCCATCATCACCATTGCCTGCGGAGCCGACATATACATTGCATCGATGATCGCTTCACGCTCTTGCTCGCTTTTTTCCGGGAAGCAGTACAACAGGTTAATCTGCGCCCGACGGCGCGAGCTCTTTGCCAGACGCCCAACGAAACGCCCCAGTTTGCCGAGAATAGGATCGCGGAAAGAGGGAGGGGTCAGCGCAATACCGGCGAAGGCGAAAACGCCCAACCACGCGCCCCAATAGCGCGGCAGTAAAAAAGATTTCTCAAATTTGGGGATAAACTCAATGTTATTTTTTTTCGTTTCCATGCCCGGTCCGCAGAAGGTCTGCTCAATCAATAAAGATAATGGCTTAGTTTAGCGATACGTCACTCATCGCACAAAAGAAAAAGCCGGCGCATTACGGGCGCCGGCTTTCTGTAATGATTATTCAGGCTAATCAAAGCGCAGTTGCGGGATAACTTCTTTGGCCTGCGCCAGATAATCGGTACGATCGGAACCGGTTAAGCCTTCGGTACGCGGCAGTTTCGCCGTCAGCGGGTTAACCGCCTGCTGGTTAATCCAGACTTCATAGTGCAGGTGCGGGCCAGTAGAACGCCCGGTATTGCCCGACAGCGCGATACGATCGCCGCGTTTCACTTTCTGCCCCGGTTTCACCAGCAGCTTGCGCAGGTGCATATAGCGGGTGGTATAGGTTCGGCCATGACGCACGGCAACATAGTAGCCTGCCGCGCCGCTGCGTTTCGCCACCACCACTTCACCATCGCCGACGGAAAGCACCGGCGTGCCCTGCGGCATAGCGAAGTCAACGCCGCGATGCGGCGCGACGCGCCCGGTCACTGGATTCAGGCGACGCGGGTTGAAGTTAGACGACACGCGGAACTGACGCGAGGTCGGGAAGCGCAGGAAGCCCTTCGCCAGGCCCGTACCGTTGCGATCGTAGAATTTGCCATCTTCGGCGCGGATCGCGTAATAGTCTTTGCCATCGGAACGTAAACGCACGCCTAACAGCTGGCTCTGCTCGCGCTTGCCATCAAGCATTTCACGCGACATCAGGACCGAGAATTCATCGCCTTTTTTCAGCTTACGGAAGTCCATCTGCCACTGCATCGCTTTGATGACCGCGCTGATTTCCGAGCTGGTAAGGCCAGCATCACGGGCGCTGGAGACGAAGCTGGCGCCAACGGTGCCTTTCAGGACGTTGTTGACCCAATCCCCTTTCTGCAGCTCGCTGCTCATTTTAAAACCATTGGCGACGCGGTTATAAGTACGCGTCTCACGGCGCGACATCTCCCACGTCAAGCTTTGTAGATCGCCATCAGCGGTTAGCGTCCAGGAGAGCTGTTGACCAATTTTAAGATTACGCAGCTCTTTATCAGCAGAGGAGAGTTGAGCGATATCGCCCATATCAATACCGTACTGATTAAGAATACTGCTCAGCGTATCGCCGGTAGAAACCACATATTCATGGCCGCCGGAGTCGCTATCGGATTTGTCATCGAGCTCATCCTGCGGGATAGCTTCTTCTTCCTGCGGCGCCTGATCGATGGGTTCGGAAGCTTCCGGCAGCAGAGAGCGGATTTCGCTTTTTTCCAGCTCAATCGTTCTGACTATCGGGGCTGATTCCGGGTGGTAGATGTAGGGCCGCCAGACGGCGACCGCTAACGTTAGAACGCTCAACGACCCCAGCATAACGCGATGGGGTCGCGGCAGATTGTTGAATGCCTGAGTGACAGCGCGGGCTATCTGTTGCACGTATTCACTTCCTCGTTAATCTCCTTTCAGGCAGCTTGAATACTGATGCCCCAACTGGCTCAGGAACTGAGGGTAACTGTCTTTACCCAACTTAATTCCGATTCCAAGTGGATCCAGGGTTCCCATGCGCACGGAGGTCCCCCTGGCAACAGCTTCGATGACCGCTGGCCTGAATTGTGGCTCAGCAAAAACGCAAGTCGCTTTTTGCTCAACCAACTGTGTTCTTATTTCGTGTAAACGCTGCGCACCAGGCTGGATTTCAGGGTTGACGGTAAAATGCCCCAATGAGGTCAAACCGTAATGTTTTTCGTAGTAGCCATAGGCATCATGAAAAACGAAATACCCCTTACCTTTCACCGGCGCCAGCTCGTTACTCACCTGTTTGTCGGTTGCGGCTAATTTTGCCTCAAATTCCTTCAGGTTGGCGTCAAGTTTGGCTCGACTCTGCGGCATAAGTTCCAATAATTTATCGTGGATTGCAACCGCTGAGAGCCGCGCTATCTCTGGGGAGAGCCACAGATGCATATTGTAAATGCCGTGATGGTGATCGCCGTCACTTTTTTCGCCATTAGCATGTTCGTGACCATGTTCCTCATCGTCATCATCCGTCCCTTTGATGAGCAACGGTTTCACCCCATCCAACTGGGCGATGGTGACCTTTTTCTGCTCCGCAATGCTTTGCGTTGACTTGTCCATGAATGCTTCCATTTCTGGACCAATCCATACCACTAAGTCTGCGTTCTGTAAGCGTTTTACATCAGACGGGCGTAGTGAATAATCATGCTCGGAAGCCCCGTCAGGCAATAACACCTGAGTCTCCGTCACGCCATCGGCGATAGCGGAAGCGATAAAGCCAAGGGGTTTCATGGAAGCGACGACGGCGGCATTAGCTACCGGGGCATGAGCGAACAAAAAAGCGGCGCTAAGTCCAGCGCAAAGAAGCGTATTTTTATGTAACATAATGCGACTAATCATCGTAATGAGCGAAAGTGATGTGATATTATAACATTCAATCGCTAGTGCAACCCCTAATTTGACATGACGAATCTTGTAACGCTGGAAAAAGTCGCGGTCGTCTACGGCCAGCGGCGCGTGTTGTCTGACATTTCGCTAACGCTAAAACCAGGCAAAATTTTAACGCTTCTTGGCCCGAACGGCGCCGGGAAATCGACGCTGGTACGCGTAGTGCTCGGCCTGGTGACGCCGACCGAAGGTGCTATCCAGCGCGAGAAAAATCTGCGTATCGGCTATGTGCCGCAAAAACTACATCTTGATGCGACCATGCCGCTGACGGTCAGCCGCTTTATGCGCTTACGTCCAGGTACGCGCAAACAGGATATTATGCCGGCGCTGCAGCGCGTGCAGGCCGGGCATCTTATCGATGCGCCAATGCAAAAGCTCTCCGGCGGCGAAACCCAGCGCGTGTTGCTGGCGCGCGCCCTGCTGAATCAACCACAACTGCTGGTGCTGGATGAACCTACCCAGGGCGTCGACGTCAATGGGCAGGTGGCGCTGTATGATTTAATTAATCAACTGCGTCAGGAGCTGAACTGCGCGGTCTTAATGGTTTCCCACGATCTGCACCTCGTCATGGCCAAAACCGATGAAGTGCTGTGCCTGAACCAGCATATTTGCTGCTCCGGAACTCCGGAAGTGGTCTCGATGCACCCGGAATTTATCTCCATGTTCGGCCCGCGCGGCGCGGAACAGCTGGGGATTTATCGTCACCAACATAATCACCGCCACGACCTGCAGGGGCGGATTGTACTGCGTCGGGGAAATGGCCGCTAATGATTGAATTACTGTTACCCGGCTGGTTAGCCGGCATGATGCTTGCCTGCGCGGCGGGCCCCCTGGGTTCGTTCGTGGTCTGGCGGAGAATGTCATACTTTGGCGATACGCTGGCGCATGCTTCGCTACTTGGGGTGGCGTTTGGGCTGCTGCTCAACGTGAATCCGTTTTATGCGGTTATCGTGGTCACGCTGCTGCTGGCGGGCGGCCTGGTGTGGCTGGAAAAACGCCCTCACCTGGCGGTCGATACCCTGCTGGGTATTATGGCCCACAGCGCGCTGTCGCTCGGTCTGGTGGTGGTGAGCCTGATGTCGAACGTTCGCGTCGACCTGATGGCCTATCTGTTTGGCGATCTGTTAGCCGTTACCCCACAGGATTTAATCTCCATTGCATTAGGCGTAGTGGTGGTGGTCGCGATATTGCTCTGGCAGTGGCGTAACCTGCTGGCGATGACCATCAGCCCTGATTTAGCGTTTGTTGACGGCGTGAAGTTACAGCGGGTTAAGCTGCTGCTGATGCTGGTGACGGCATTGACTATCGGCGTGGCAATGAAATTCGTCGGCGCGCTGATCATCACTTCGCTGTTGATAATCCCGGCCGCTACCGCCCGCCGCTTTGCCCGCACGCCGGAACAGATGGCCGCGGTAGCCGTTGGCGTGGGTATGCTGGCGGTAACCGGGGGATTAACCTTCTCGGCATTCTACGATACCCCAGCAGGGCCTTCAGTTGTGCTGTGCGCAGCGGCGCTGTTTGTTCTGAGTATGATGAAGAAAACGGCGAGTTGATTGAGAGGGTACCCGGTAGCGCAAAGCTACCGGATTTCATCAGGGCATTTCCGGCGGGGTAATACCGAAGTGATTCCAGGCGCGCACCGTCGCCATTCGGCCACGCGGCGTACGCTGCAGGAACCCCTGCTGAATTAAGTACGGCTCCAGTACGTCTTCAATGGTTTCCCGCTCCTCGCCAATAGCCGCCGCGAGGTTATCGAGGCCGACCGGACCACCAAAGAATTTATCGATCACCGCCAATAGCAGCTTGCGATCCATATAATCAAACCCTTCGGCATCCACGTTGAGCATATCCAGCGCCTGAGCGGCGATTTCCGCCGAGATAGAGCCATCGTGGCGCACTTCGGCAAAGTCGCGCACCCGGCGCAGCAGGCGGTTGGCGATACGCGGCGTACCGCGTGCGCGGCGGGCGACTTCCAGCGCCCCTTCCTCGCTCATCTCCAGCCCCATATGACGGGCGCTGCGACCAACGATATGCTGCAGGTCAGGCACCTGATAAAACTCGAGGCGCTGTACGATACCGAAGCGGTCGCGCAGCGGCGAAGTCAATGAGCCGGCGCGGGTGGTGGCGCCAATCAGGGTAAACGGCGGCAGATCGATTTTAATCGAGCGCGCGGCCGGGCCTTCGCCAATCATGATATCCAGCTGGTAATCTTCCATCGCCGGATACAGCACCTCTTCCACTACCGGTGAAAGGCGGTGGATTTCATCAATAAACAGGACATCATGCGGCTCAAGGTTGGTCAGCATTGCCGCCAGGTCGCCGGCCTTTTCCAGCACCGGGCCGGAGGTGGTACGCAGGTTCACGCCCATTTCGTTGGCGACGATATTGGCAAGGGTGGTTTTCCCCAACCCTGGCGGGCCAAAAATTAACAGGTGATCGAGCGCATCGCCGCGCAGTTTCGCCGCCTGGATAAAGATCTCCATCTGCGAACGCACCTGCGGCTGGCCGACGTACTCTGCGAGCAATTTGGGGCGGATAGCGCGGTCAGCGGCCTCTTCGAAACCAATGCTGTCGCCTGATACCAGCCGATCTGCTTCAATCATCCCTTACCTCACAACGCCGCGCGCAGCGCTTCGCGGATTAGCGTTTCACTGTTAGCATCCGGACGGGCGATTTTGCTCACCATCCGGCTGGCCTCTTGTGGTTTATAGCCCAGCGCCACCAGCGCGGCAACCGCTTCTTGCTCCGCGTCGTCGGCAGTTGGGCCGGCAGGCGTGGTCAGCACCAGATCGGCGGCCGGAGTAAACAGGTCGCCATGCAGGCCTTTGAAGCGATCTTTCATCTCGACGATTAAACGCTCGGCGGTTTTCTTGCCGATACCCGGCAGTTTCACCAGCGAGGCGACTTCTTCACGCTCAACGGCGTTCACAAACTGCTGCGCCGACATGCCGGAAAGGATAGCCAGCGCCAGCTTCGGCCCGACGCCGTTGGTTTTGATAAGCTCTTTAAACAGGGTGCGTTCCTGCTTGTTGTTAAAGCCGTACAGCAGCTGCGCGTCTTCGCGTACCACAAAATGGGTGAAGACGATGGCTTCCTGCCCGGCTTCCGGTAGCTCGTAGAAGCAGGTCATCGGCATATGGACTTCATAACCTACGCCCCCGGTTTCCAGTAATACCAGCGGGGGTTGCTTTTCGAGAATGATGCCTCTGAGTCTGCCTATCACGTAGCGCTCCTGAATAAAGGGCCGAAAGTTTAATGCGTTATCATAAAAAAAGGCTGGATGAATATCCAGCCTGATTTGTGATTATCGTAACCGCCCTCGCGCCAGATTGAGCCGGGTCTCGCTAATCTGAGCCAGGTTCTGACTAAGGTGGCAATGGGTGATGGCGATGGCCAGCGCATCCGCCGCATCCGCCTGCGGATTTGCCGGAAGTTTCAGCAAGGTACGCACCATATGCTGTACCTGGCTCTTTTCCGCGCTACCAATGCCGACGACGGTTTGCTTAACCTGGCGGGCGGCGTACTCAAAGACCGGCAGGTCCTGGTTCGTCGCCGCGACAATCGCCACTCCGCGCGCCTGCCCAAGCTTCAACGCCGAATCGGCATTTTTCGCCATAAAGACCTGCTCGATAGCGAAATAGTCGGGCTGGAACTGGGTAATAATTTCGGTGACGCCGGCGTAAATCAGCTTAAGCCGCGACGGCAGATCGTCTACTTTGGTGCGGATACATCCGCTGCCAAGGTAGCTCAACTGCCGTCCGACCTGGCGAATCACGCCATAACCGGTCACGCGTGACCCCGGGTCAATGCCGAGAATAATGGCCATCACGCGCCTCCAGTAATAACTCACCCGCAATACCGGCTACCGGCATCACAGCGTTGCGGCAACCTCATCAGAGATTTCGCCGTTATGATACACTTCCTGCACGTCGTCGCAGTCTTCCAGCATATCAATAAGGCGCAGCAGCTTCGGCGCGGTTTCCGCATCCATATCCGCTTTAGTCGACGGGATCATTGAGACTTCAGCAGCATCGGCTTTCAGGCCTGCGGCTTCCAGCGCATCACGTACCGCGCCCATCTCTTCCCAGGCGGTGTAAACGTCAATGGCGCCGTCATCATAGGTGACAACGTCTTCAGCACCCGCTTCCAGCGCAGCTTCCATGATGGTGTCTTCGTCGCCTTTCTCGAAGGAGATCACGCCTTTTTTGCTGAACAGATAGGCCACAGAACCGTCGGTTCCGAGGTTACCACCGGTTTTGGTAAAGGCATGGCGCACTTCGGCTACGGTACGGTTACGGTTGTCGCTCAGACATTCAACCATTACCGCGGTGCCGCCCGGGCCGTAACCTTCATAAATGATGGTTTCCATGTTCGCGTCTTCATCACCGCCGACGCCGCGCGCGATGGCGCGGTTCAGGGTGTCGCGAGTCATGTTGTTGGACAGCGCTTTATCTACCGCCGCGCGCAGACGCGGGTTGGATGCCGGATCGCCGCCGCCCAGACGCGCAGCGGTGACCAGCTCGCGAATGATTTTAGTAAAGATCTTACCGCGCTTGGCATCTTGCGCCGCTTTGCGGTGTTTGGTGTTGGCCCATTTACTATGACCTGCCATAAAAAACTCTCCAAAAAAGCCGTCTTTCCGCGGCAAACGCCGCGGGAAGTTACCCGGCGTTAATTACAAATTCTTCAATCGCCTGCCGGTTGCTCCACGATTTAGTTAGCGCGGCGGCATCCGACGCGCTAACCCAGCGGTAATCCAGATGTTCAGTGAAAACAATCTGGCGCTCATGGGGCAGCGCAAGACGGAACCAGAATTCCGTATTGCGCTCGACGCCCGGCGCATAGCGATGACGTAAGTGAGAAAATATCTCGAACTCCACCGTACGCTGACAGTCAATTAAGGCCAGTTGCTCGCGAGCAACGTCAATGGCGACCTCTTCCTTTACTTCGCGCGCGGCGGCCTGCAACGCGGTTTCCCCCTCTTCCAGGCTGCCGGTAACCGACTGCCAGAAAGCGGGATCGTCGCGTCGCTGCAACATCAGCACCCGCTTCGTATCTTCGGCGTAAATCACCACCAGAACGGAGACGGGCAGCTTGAATGACATCTTAGTTGTTCTCCGGAGACTCTTTTGCCTCTTTCGCCACAACCTGAATCCCCAGTTCGCCTAACGCGGCAGGATTCGCGAAGCTCGGCGCTTCGGTCATCAGGCACGCGGCAGCCGTGGTTTTCGGGAAGGCGATAACGTCACGGATGTTATCGGTACCGGTCAGCAGCATGGTCAGGCGATCGAGGCCAAACGCCAGGCCGGCGTGCGGCGGGGTACCGTATTTCAGCGCATCCAGCAGGAAGCCGAATTTTTCACGCTGTTCTTGTTCGTTAATGCCCAGAATACCAAACACGGTTTGCTGCATTTCACCGCTGTGGATACGCACCGAACCACCACCGACTTCGTAGCCATTGATGACCATGTCGTAGGCGTTAGCCACAGCGTCTTCCGGCGCGGCTTTCAGCTCAGCGGCGGTCATATCTTTCGGCGAGGTGAACGGGTGGTGCATCGCGGTCAGGCCGCCTTCACCGTCGTCTTCGAACATTGGGAAGTCGATAACCCACAGCGGCGCCCATTTGGTCTCGTCGGTGAGATTCAGGTCTTTGCCCAGCTTCAGACGCAGCGCGCCGAGGGCATCAGCAACCACTTTCTTGTTGTCAGCGCCGAAGAAGATCATGTCGCCGTCCTGCGCGCCGGTGCGCTCAAGGATAGCTTCCACGATTTCGGCGTTGAGGAATTTCGCCACCGGGCTATTGATGCCTTCAAGGCCCTTCGCACGCTCGGTTACTTTAATATAGGCCAACCCTTTCGCACCGTAGATCTGCACGAATTTGCCGTATTCATCAATCTGTTTACGGGTCAGCGCCGCACCGCCCGGTACGCGTAAGGCAGCAACGCGGCCTTTGGCGTCGTTAGCCGGGCCAGAGAAGACGGCGAATTCTACTGCTTTCACCAGATCGGCTACGTCTACCAGTTCCATCGGGTTACGCAGGTCCGGTTTATCGGAACCGTAACGACGCTCCGCTTCGGCAAAGGTCATCACCGGGAATTGACCGAGGTCTACGCCCTTCACGTCCTGCCACAGCTTACGTACCAGATCTTCCATCACTTCACGCACCTGCGGCGCGGTCATGAACGAGGTTTCAACATCAATCTGGGTAAATTCAGGCTGACGGTCGGCACGCAGGTCTTCGTCGCGGAAGCATTTGACTATCTGATAGTAACGATCGAAGCCGGACATCATCAGTAGCTGTTTGAACAGCTGCGGAGACTGCGGCAACGCGTAGAATTTACCTTTATGTACGCGCGACGGCACCAGATAGTCACGCGCGCCTTCCGGCGTAGCTTTGGTCAGCATCGGGGTTTCGATATCGAGGAACCCGTGATCGTCCATGAAGCGGCGCACGAAGCTGGTGATTTTGGCGCGGGTTTTCAGGCGCTGAGCCATTTCCGGACGACGCAGGTCCAGATAGCGGTATTTCAGGCGCGCTTCTTCGGTGTTGACGTGGTTGGAGTCCAGCGGCAGCGCTTCCGCGCGGTTGATGATGGTCAGGTCAGACGCCAGCACTTCGATTTCGCCGGTGGCCATCTCGCGGTTGACGTTACGCTCTTCGCGCGCGCGCACGGTACCGGTGATTTGGATGCAGAACTCATTACGCAGTTCGGAAGCCAGTTTTAATGCATCCGCACGATCCGGATCGAAAAACACCTGCACGATGCCTTCACGGTCGCGCATATCGATGAAGATAAGGCTACCGAGATCACGACGACGGTTGACCCAACCACACAGGGTCACTTGCTGCCCCACGTGGGACTGACGTAGCTGTCCGCAATATTCTGTACGCATGAGATATCCCTTAACTTAGCCGCAGGCGGATGTTGCCTGCCTTGCAGGCGACGAGGTCGCAGCTTTGCTGAATGTCACTACTGAATGAAAAAAGGCGGCTATTATACTGGAAATTCTGTCTGACGATAAGCCCGACGCAGTTTGTACGCTGCTTTGCTGCGCGCTTATTGCTTGTGCTCACATAAATTAACAAAATTTGTTACCCTTGAGCTGAATTAGCAACGGTATTGTAGCGGCCTGACAACAGAACAAGATACGGGGATACCATGTTAGAACTCAATGCGAAAAAGACCGCGCTGGTCATTATTGACCTGCAAGAAGGCATTTTACCTTTTGCCGGCGGTCCGCACCGCGCCGACGAGGTGGTGACGCGCGCGGCAAAGCTGGCTGAAAAATGTCGTCAACAGGGTTCGCCCGTCATCATGGTTCGAGTGGGCTGGTCCGCCGATTTCGCCGAAGCGTTAAAACAGCCGGTAGATGCCCAGACTGGCGCCGTAAAATTACCTGAAAACTGGTGGGTCTATCCGCCGGCGCTCGGCAAACAGGATAGCGATATCGAAGTCACGAAACGCCAGTGGGGCGCGTTCTACGGCACCGATCTTGAACTGCAGCTTCGCCGCCGTGGTATCGACACCATTATTCTGTGCGGCATCTCCACCAATATCGGCGTGGAATCCACCGCCCGCAATGCCTGGGAATTGGGTTTCAGTCTGGTCATCGCCGAGGATGCATGCAGCGCCGCCTCCGCCGAACAGCATCAGGGCAGTATGACCCATATCTTCCCGCGCATCGCCCGCGTGCGCAGCACTGAGGACATTCTCGCCGCCTTATGATTTATATCGGGCTCCCGCAATGGTCGCACCCTAAATGGGTGCGCCTTGGCATCACCGGCCTTGAAGAGTATGCCCGCCATTTTAACTGCGTGGAGGGTAATACCACCCTGTATGCCTTACCAAAGGCCGAGATAGTCGATCGCTGGTTTCAACAAACTCACGATGATTTTCGGTTCTGTTTCAAATTCCCGGCCACGATTTCGCATCAGGCGGCGCTGCGCGACTGCGACGACTTAAGCCACGAATTTTTTACTCGTCTGGCGCCGCTGGAATCGCGCATCGGCCAGTACTGGCTTCAGTTGCCCGCCACCTTCGGCCCGCGCGACCTCCCTGCCCTGTGGCAGTTTCTCGATACGCTACCGAAAAACTTCACCTACGGCGTTGAAGTTCGCCATCCTGAGTTTTTCGCCAAAGGCGATGCTGAACAACAGCTTAATCGTGGCTTGCACCAGCGCAACGCCAACCGCGTGATCCTCGATAGCCGCCCGGTACATAGCGCCGTCGCGCGCAACCCGGCGATGATTGACGCGCAAAAAAAGAAACCCAAAGTTCCGGTTCACGCGGTCATGACCGCGGAGCAGCCGATGGTGCGTTTTATCGGCAGCGACGATATGGCGCAGAATCGCGAATTATTTCGCGTCTGGTTACAGACGCTGCCAAAGTGGCATCAGTCAGCCACGCCATGGCTGTTTCTACATACCCCGGATATCGCCCAGGCGCCTGAACTGGTGGATACGCTATGGGAAGATTTACGTGCGGTGCTGCCGGGCGTCGGCGCCGCGCCGTCAATTCCGCAGCAATCCTCGCTTTTCTGATATCCTGCTATGATAGTCGGAGCCACCTGACATAATTAAAGGGAGTTTTGGGTATGGTCAGCGCGCTGTATGCGGTTTTGGGTGCGTTATTGTTAATCAAGTTTTCCTTCGACGTGGTACGTCTGCGCATGCAGTATCGCGTCGGCTATGGCGACGGTGGTTTTAGTGAACTACAGGTCGCTATTCGCGTTCATGGCAATGCGGTGGAATACGTCCCCATTGGGCTCATTCTGCTGTTGTTCATGGAAATGAACGGCGCGCTAACCTGGATGGTGCACGTTTGCGGTATTTTGCTGATTGCCGGACGCCTGATGCACTCGTACGGTTTCCATCATCGCCTGTTCCGCTGGCGGCGTTCCGGAATGAGCGCCACCTGGTGCTCGCTGTTGCTGATGGTGCTGGCTAACCTGTGGTATATGCCCTGGGAGTTGGTTTTCTCCCTGCGTTAGCGCACAATACGCCGTTTTCGTTTTTTCGGGTTTAACGTTATGTCTCACCGCGACACGCTTTTTTCCGCGCCGATCGCCAGTCTCGGCGACTGGACCTTTGATGAACGGGTAGCCGAAGTCTTCCCGGATATGATCCAGCGCTCTGTTCCTGGTTACTCCAATATTATTTCGATGATCGGCATGCTGGCTGAGCGTTTTGTTCAGCCAAACACTCAGGTTTACGATCTCGGCTGCTCGCTCGGCGCCGCGACGCTTTCCGTGCGTCGCAATATCGCGCATCCGGGATGCAAAATTATCGCCATTGATAACTCCCCGGCGATGGTAGAACGCTGCCGTCGTCATATTGATGCCTATAAAGCGCCGACGCCGGTTGAGGTTATTGAGGGCGATATTCGCCATATCGCCATTGAAAATGCCTCCATGGTCGTGCTGAACTTCACTATTCAGTTCCTCGAGCCGAGCGAACGTCAGGCGATCCTGGATAAAGTCTATCAAGGGCTCAATCCGGGCGGCGCGCTGGTGCTTTCCGAAAAATTCAGCTTTGAAGATGCCAACGTCGGCGAACTGCTGTTTAACATGCACCATGACTTCAAACGCGCCAATGGCTATAGCGAACTGGAAATCAGCCAGAAGCGCAGCATGCTGGAAAACGTCATGCTGACGGATTCAGTGGAAACCCACAAAGCACGACTGCGCCAGGCGGGGTTTGAACATGCCGAACTGTGGTTCCAGTGCTTTAATTTTGGTTCATTGGTGGCGGTTAAATCCGAGGAACGGGCATGATCGACTTCAGTAATTTTTATCAGTTGATCGCGAAAGGACCGCTCTCCCACTGGCTGGAAACGCTGCCCGCTCAGGTCGCGGCCTGGCAACGCGAAGCGCTGCACGGCAAGTTTCGCGAATGGGAACGCGCCGTTGAGTTTCTGCCCGAGCTGGCGCCCTGGCGTCTCGATCTATTGCATAGCGTCACGGCGGAAAGCGAAACGCCACTCAGCGAAGGCCACCAGCTGCGAATTGAGAATCTGCTGCGAAACCTGATGC
The DNA here is from genome assembly GCF_040064335.1 of Klebsiella sp. CN_Kp088. NCBI lineage: Bacteria > Pseudomonadati > Pseudomonadota > Gammaproteobacteria > Enterobacterales > Enterobacteriaceae > Klebsiella > Klebsiella sp. CN_Kp088. The sequence goes on from NZ_JBEAIQ010000021.1 coordinate 119,059, forward strand.
CGTGGCGTAAAGGCCCTTATTCGCTGTATGGCATTAATATCGATACCGAATGGCGTTCCGACCTGAAATGGGAACGCGTGCTGCCGCATCTTTCCGATCTCACCGGTCGTACTATCCTCGATGTCGGCTGCGGCAGTGGTTATCACATGTGGCGGATGATTGGCGCCGGCGCGCATCTGGCGGTCGGTATCGACCCAACGCAGCTGTTCTTATGCCAGTTTGAAGCGGTACGCAAACTCATCGGCAACGATCAGCGCGCGCACCTGCTGCCGCTAGGCATCGAACAACTGCCGGCGCTGGAAGCCTTTGATACCGTCTTTTCGATGGGTGTGCTCTATCACCGCCGTTCCCCGCTGGATCATCTGTGGCAGCTCAAAGATCAGTTAGCCCCCGGCGGCGAGCTGGTACTGGAGACGCTGGTCATTGAAGGTGATGAGAACACCGTGCTGGTGCCCGGCGACCGCTACGCGCAAATGCGTAACGTTTATTTCATTCCTTCCGCCGCCGCGCTAAAACAGTGGCTGGAGAAGTGCGGATTCATCGATGTGCGCATTGTTGATACCTGCGTCACCACCAGCGAAGAGCAGCGCCGCACCGAATGGATGACGACGGAATCACTCGCCGACTTCCTCGATCCACATGACAGCAGCAAAACGCTGGAAGGTTATCCCGCGCCGCTGCGCGCGGTGATCGTCGCCACTAAACCAGAGACGCAGCAGTCACTGGCGAAAAAAGCAGCCGCGGCCAGAGCGTAATTGACCTCGAGCGACTACTGACGCTCGCGGGATAAAAAAAGGCCCCTGTTGAAATTGCAGGGGCCTGGTACGGGCAATCATCATATTGGGCGACATGATGTGCAGCAAAAAACGGTTAGCTTCGCGGGCTAATCCCGCGCGGCTGAAATAATTTGTTTCATTTCCGCCACCGCCTCGCCGTTAACGGCATAGCGGCAATATTCATCGGCATCTGCGTCGGTGGACATCGATAACCCCGGATTACGAAAGCGCATCGGCGATGGCAACCACTGCCCCGCTGAGCTATGCACCTCTTTGAGGCCTGCCTGCAGAAACTTTTGCAGATTGGCAGCCCGCACTCCCGCTCCGGCCATAATGATTGGAGTATCGCCCAGCGCAATTAGTTCCATAATTTTTGCAAGACCTTGCTCCGCCGTTGGCCGTTGTCCAGAAGTGAGGATACGCGCAACCCCCAGTTCAGCAAGCGAATGCCATGCCTGACGCGGGTCGGCGCACATATCAAAGGCCCGGTGGAAGGTCACCGCCAGCGGCCCCGCCGCCGCCATAATTTTTTGCATGCGGGGGATATCCACCTGGCCGTCAGCATCGAGTACGCCGATCACCAGACCAGCAAAACCCAGATCTCTGACCGTCGCTACATCATCCAGCATGGCGGCAAACTCGCCGTCGGTGTAACAAAAATCGCCGCCGCGCGGACGGATAATCGGATGAACCGGAATCGAGATATTGTTTCGCACCGAACGCAGCACGCCCAACGACGGCGTTAACCCGCCCTCCTGCGGCGCGGCGCAAAGTTCAATGCGATCGGCGCCGCAACGCTGCGCCTCCAGCGCGCATTCCATGCTATAGCAGCAAACTTCCAGTAACATCGATTCCTTCTCCATTTTCATCACGGGCAACACAGCATGTCACGATTTTTCCCCGCAGACGCCGCGCGGCTTCACACTGTTAAGTATCGGATCGCTCGCTGGCGACGATTTGCTCGATCGACCAGGGGTGGAATTTAATGGTCACTTTGCCGTCCGTGACCGCCAGCGTCGGGTTCGGCAAACGTTCACGCTCCCCTTTCGGCGAACTGGTTTTCACGAAAATCCCCGGCTGGCTGAGTCCATCATCGGAAAGCGAGGCCAGGGCGCGAGCGTTGAGGGTTTCCGGGTCACCCGGCAGAACGATTTCGATATGTTCCCAGCCTTCGTGCGGGTAACGTTTTTCACCCGGCCAGGGCAACTCCACAACCGTAAAGCGCCAGTGGGCGACACAGATAGGTTCGGCAAGCTTAAATAAGCAAATGGGGCGGCCATTAATGATATTTTCCGATAGTAACGTGCCGCAACGCTCCAGCCCCTGCCGCCAGCGCTCCGCCGTCGTATTTTGATGACAACGCAGCGAAATATGGTCGGCGTCCAGCGGCGCAAGCTCCAATCCCAACCGTTCGGCCAGCGCTTGCAGCGCATCGCTAAAACGCGGTAAATCCGCCGAAATATCATTCAGTTCATCAATTTGCTGCCAGTTCGCCATCTTGCGCCTCGGTGATCGCTAAAAAGGCTAATTTATCCTGTTTCGCCGCCCCGACCAACCGTCAATCCGCGCGCCGAAACAACGAATGGTTATTGATTAAGCGTGCTGCCCGGCAACTTGCGTGTGGTGCTGACGACGGGGCGCAAATGCAGTATACTCCCGCCTTAATTTGTCCATGTTCCGGCGCCGCCCCACAGGGGTTCTCGCGCCTTAAAAGTAAGGTATTCCGGTGAATATTCAGGCTCTTCTCTCAGAAAAAGTCAGCCAGGCCCTGATCGCGGCAGGCGCGCCTGCCGATTGCGAACCTCAGGTCCGCCAGTCAGCAAAAGTTCAGTTCGGCGACTATCAGGCCAATGGCGTGATGGCGGTGGCCAAAAAACTGGGCATGGCGCCGCGACAACTTGCAGAGCAGGTACTGTCTCATCTCGATCTGAACGGCATTGCCAATAAAGTCGAAATCGCCGGACCGGGCTTTATCAATATTTTCCTCGATCCAGCCTTCCTGGCGGACAACGTCAATCTCGCGCTTCAGTCCGAGCGCCTGGGCGTGGCGAAACCACAGCCGCAGACCATCGTTGTTGACTACTCCGCGCCGAACGTGGCGAAAGAGATGCACGTCGGCCATCTGCGTTCAACCATCATCGGCGATGCCTCGGTGCGTACTCTGGAATTCCTCGGCCATCGCGTTATCCGCGCCAACCACGTCGGTGACTGGGGTACCCAGTTCGGGATGCTGATCGCTTATCTGGAAAAGCAGCAGCAGGAAAACGCCGGCGAAATGGCGCTGGCCGACCTCGAAGGTTTCTACCGCGAAGCGAAAAAACACTATGACGAAGACGAAGCGTTCGCCGAGCGCGCGCGTAGCTACGTGGTTAAGCTGCAGGGCGGCGACGAGTACTTCCTGCAGATGTGGCGCAAACTGGTCGACATCACCATGTCGCAAAACCAGATCACCTACGATCGCCTGAATGTCACCCTGACCCGCGATGATGTGATGGGTGAAAGCCTGTACAACCCGATGCTGCCTGGGATCGTTGCCGATCTTAAAGCAAAAGGCATGGCCGTCGAGAGCGAAGGCGCGACCGTGGTCTTCCTTGATGAATACAAAAACAAAGAAGGCGAACCGATGGGCGTCATCATCCAGAAAAAGGATGGCGGCTACCTCTACACGACTACCGATATCGCCTGCGCAAAATACCGTTATGAAACGCTGCATGCCGACCGTGTGCTCTACTACATCGACTCTCGTCAGCATCAGCATCTGATGCAGGCATGGACTATCGTCCGTAAAGCCGGCTATGTACCGGAATCCGTACCGCTGGAACATCACATGTTCGGCATGATGCTCGGTAAAGACGGTAAACCGTTCAAAACACGCGCCGGCGGTACCGTCAAACTGGCCGATCTGCTGGACGAAGCGCTGGAGCGCGCACGCCGCCTGGTGGCTGAGAAGAACCCGGATATGCCGGCCGATGAGCTGGAAAAACTGGCCAATGCGGTGGGTATCGGCGCGGTGAAATATGCCGATCTGTCGAAAAACCGCACTACCGATTACATTTTCGACTGGGACAACATGCTGGCGTTCGAAGGTAATACCGCGCCTTACATGCAGTATGCCTATACCCGTGTGCTGTCGGTGTTCCGTAAAGCCGGTATCGACGAAAGCGCGCTGGCTGCCGCGCCGGTAGTTATTAGTGAAGATCGCGAAGCGCAGTTGGCTGCCCGCCTGCTGCAGTTCGAAGAAACGCTGGCCGTCGTCGCCCGTGAAGGTACTCCGCACGTAATGTGCGCCTACCTGTACGATCTGGCCGGTCTGTTCTCTGGTTTCTACGAACACTGCCCGATCCTCAGCGCCGAAAGCGAAGAGGCCCGTAATAGCCGCCTGAAACTGGCGCTGCTGACGGCGAAGACGCTGAAGTTGGGCCTCGATACTCTGGGTATTGAGACCGTAGAGCGGATGTAAAAAACAAACCCGGTGAAAGCCGGGTTTGTTTTATTAGTCGCCCCGGTACGCGCAACGCGGCCGGGGAATCTATGCCGCTATCAGAAATATTTGCGCAGATACTCCGTCAGACAAAGAATCGCCATCGCCTGGCCGTACGGCATAGAGGTGAGCGGAATTTGCCGGTAAAAATCGAGATCGGAGCCCATCCCGGTACCAAACGAGGTTTGCAGCAGTTCCCCCTCTGGTGAAATATTTCGCACAATCCCGCGTATCGCCTTTTCGGCAACCTCGATGTACTCCGCCCCGACATAACGCTTACGTATCGCTTTCAGGATGCCGTAAGCGAAGCCCGCCGTCGCCGACGCTTCAAGATAGGAATGCGGATCGTCGAGCAGGGTATGCCAGAGCCCACTCTCATCCTGACATTTCGCTAACGCGGCAATTTGCGCATTCAGTACCTGTAGCAGATAGCGGCGCACCGCACTCCCCTCTGGCAAATCCACCAGCTCAAGGAAGTCAGGGATCACGATAGTGAGCCAGCTGTTACCCCGTGCCCAGCGCGCACGCGCAAAGTTGTGCCGACCGTCGTAATTCCAGCCGTGGAACCACAGGCCTGTCTCTTTGTCCATCAGGTTCTGTACATGCAGCAAGAACTGATAGGTTGCTTCTTCAATGTATTGCGGACGATTTAGTAATTTACCGATTTTGGCTAGCGGCAGCACCGTCATCATTAGCGTGTCATCCCACATCTGCTGATGGTTCTCTTCCGCCAGGGTAATGTGCTGCATGCCTCCCTGCTCGGTGCGCGGCATCTCATGCATCGCCCACTCGGCCCAGCTATCGAGCCACGGTAGATACTCCTGGCGCCCGGTCTCTTCATAGCGATAAGCCAGCGTCAGAAACGGCGCCATGGTATTAACGTTTTTGGTGGTTGCACCTTCGGCGAAGCGATCGGCGAACCAGCCGTCAATGATATCGCGCATCGCGGTATCGCCGGTTTGTTGATAATACTGGTAGATGCCGTACAGCCCAACGCCGTGGGTCCACTCCCAACCGGCCCAACCTTTGGTATCGATGACTCGCCCATCGTCCAGCCGCAGTAAAAACTGCCCGTTGTCATCCTTAATATTCACCAGGTTTTGCGTCACATTACGGATCAATGCCTGCAGCTCACTGCGAGCGATAAAGCGCTCAGGCTGACGCAGTAATGGGCTATGTTTGACCGGCCAAACTTTCATGTTCTTAACCTCTGGTATATGTCGAATTCAAAGTGCCGCCCTGATTCAGCGCCGGGGCGGCAGGTTTATTGCGATTCAGGTAGCCAATGTTGTTATTACCCCACAGGCAGTCGTAAGGCATCCCCGCCAGCAGCTCAACCACCGCGCGGTTTTCGGCAGTCGTCTGCTCGGGCTGTGCGTAACCGATATCACGCATCACCATCGTCTCGGCGCGGAGCACGCTGTGCGTATGCAGATTGAGTTTAAAGCGCAGGGAGACCAGGAAGCCGCAGGCCAGCACCACCAACGTACCGACGCTAAGGATCAACAGAATGGTATGACTGACGCCTGCCGGCTGAATTTTTTGCCCGGAGACAAAGCCCGATAGTTGCATGATAATGCCAACCAGCATCACCGCCCCCGCCTGCGACGCTTTGCGGGTCAGCGTCATAATACCGGCGAAAATGCCCTCCCGACGCTGGCCGGTAATGACTTCGTCGACATCGGCAATATAGGTGTAAGTATTCCACGGCACGTAGTTAATGCCGCCGCGTCCCAGACCCGCGATAGCGGAAATGAGCAGTAATAATGAATAGACGTCGCTTAGCCCCGCGTAATAGAGCACCGCATAAGAGAGAGAGCTCAAACCAAACAGCACCACTACCATGCGATATGAAGGCGCCGGGCCAAAGCGAATGCAGAGCGGGATCATGGCGATAACCGCGATGAACTGGAAGATAGCCATCGTGCCGAGTAAGTTAGAGGCGACAGAAGCGTCCTGCATCAGCACAAAGACCACGTAATAGGTAAACACGGCGTTGAACACGTCCTGAGCGATATAACCGCCCAGATACATACCAAGATGTTGGCGGAAGATTTTAATTCGCAGCGTAGAGCTGAGCTCAATAAACAGGCGATTAAGACTCTGCGCGAGCGTTAAGTTGCGCTTTTCTTCTTCCGCGCGTAACGCTGCTTCAGACCACGCTTCCCGCGGACGTTCCCAGGTGAAAAACCAGACGAAGGTCAGCATTAGCGCGCACAGGACCGAAAAGACCAGGCTCGCGTAAAAAAATGAGCTGGCGTTATCTTTACCCAGTTGGGTGAGCAGGATCCCCGGTAAAAACGAGGCTAATATCGCCGACATTTGCGCCATGGAAATGCGCGCGCCGGAAAATTTGGTCTTCTGTTTGAAATCATCGGTCATCTCCGGCACCAGCGTCTCGTAGGGCACCAGAATCATGGTATAGACAATATCAAACAGCAGATAAGTTGCGAGGTAGTACCAGAACCCCATATCGCCTACCCACATCATTGAGTAGCTAAAAACGCAGGGAATACCGAGCAAAATAAAAAATTTGCGTCTGCCGAACCGCTTACCCAGCCAGGTAGAGCCAAAGTTATCGGTTAAGAAGCCCATCAGCGGGCTGACGACCGCGTCGAGCACGCGCGCGGTGGCGAAAATGAGCGTCGCCTCAATGGGCGATAGCCCGCAGAAGGTGGTGTAAAAATAGAGTAGCCATGCTGCGGTCAGCGCGGTGGTTCCCGCGCCGAGAAAATCGCCGGAACCATAGGCGAGATAATTAGCCAAACCGATTTTTCGTGTTTTCATCGCCGTAAATCCTGTCTCTTTTTATTAGATAACTTCGGTCTTACCACGGGCTATACCGAAGTTTTGCGGATACATGGCTACAGTAAGATCATGAAAACCGGCTTACCTTTGCGTTTTTGCCAGTACCAATAATTCAGTGGCAAAAAAACAAAGGGGCGGGCAACATGCATCACCGATTTATAAAACAGCGTTTCTTTTAAAGCAAAAGAGAGAATCATTTTTGCGAGTCGGCTGCCAGAATCTGATACCACATGGTCGGAGAAAGGCGTTTTTAACCGCGCGAATAACCCTTGTGGAAAAATGGAATTAGGAGTAAAGAAGGAAGAAAGGTCCCGTTGTGTATCTCAAGGAGGCTAGATGCCCTACTCTCATCTGTTAGTCGCCGTCGCCCCAACGCCGGAAAGCCGCATGTTGGTCAATAAAGCGGTGTCTATCGCACGTCCGTCCAATGCGCAGGTCAGCCTGATCACGCTGGCGACAGATCCGGAAATGTATAATCAGTTCGCCGCGCCGATGATGGAAAATTTGCGAGAGATAATGCAGGAGGAGACCCGTAGTTTTCTTAATGAACTCGCCGCCCAGGCGGACTACCCTATCAGCAAAATGACCATCGCCAGCGGCGAACTTTGCCACCACGTGAAGGATTTTTGCCTTCAGCATCACGTCGACCTGGTCATCTGCGGCAACCATAACCAGAGCCTGTTTTCCCGCGCTACCTGTTCAGCGAAGAATATCGTCGGCAGCAGCGGCGTCGATGTTCTGTTGGTATCCCTGGAATAAGCTGATGCCGAAGCATCAGCCGTTTTGACTACGCGGAGGGAGTAACTACGGTTGGCTGCTGGCAGCTATCTTCAGGCGACTTTACCCGCTTTAGATCGGCAACGAACTGCGCCTGCCAGTTATCAATATCATTACTCTCGATCGCCTTGAGCATTTTGCCATGGCGAATAATTCGCTCGGCAAGCGGCATCGTTAGCGCGCGATCCAGCGCCGCCGCCACTTCATCGCGATCGTAGGGGTTGACGATGAGCGCGGAAGTCAGTTCATTCGCCGCGCCAGCGAACTGCGATAGCACCAACACCCCAGGGTTCTCAGGGTCCTGCGCGGCGACAAACTCCTTGGCCACGAGGTTCATGCCATCGCGCAGCGGTGTGACCAGGCCCACGTCGGAATAACGAAATACCTTCATGAGCAGTTTGCGATCGAAGTGCTGATTCAGGTAATACAGCGGCGTCCATCCCAATTGGCCATAGTGGCCGTTGATGCGTCCCGCGGCGGTTTCCAGTTGGTGGCGGATATCCTGATAAGCCTGTACATCACCCCGCGAAGTGGGCGCTATCTGGGTATAGCGAATTTTCCCACGATGCTGGGGGTAGTTTTCCAGCAGCGCTTCGTAAGCCTGAAAACGCTCCGGCAGCCCCTTGGAGTAATCCAGGCGCTCAACGGAAAAAATATTCTTCACCCCTTTCAGTTCAGCTTTCAACTGAGCCAGCTTCGGCGGCAGCGGCCCGCTGGCGCTGCGCGCGACTTCCTGAGGTTCGATGCTTATTGGATAGACCGCAGTACGGAACGTCTTACCCCAGGCACGGTATTGCTGGTGACCCACTTCGCACAAGGTAGTTTGTTGGGCGACGCAATCAACAAACGCCTGCCGGTCGTTTTCGGTTTGAAAGCCCAAAAGGTCATAATCACACAGCTGCTCAAGTAGTTCGGCATGCGGGGGCAACGCATTGAATATTTCAGGCGTTGGAAACGGAATATGTAAGAAGAAACCAATGCGGTTCTTCACACCGTTTTTGCGTAATTCGCTGGCAAATGGCAACAGATGATAATCATGAACCCATACCATATCGTCATCGGCTAGCAGCGGCAGCAGCTTTTGCGCCACGGCGGCGTTAACCCGCAGATACCCCTCCCACGCCGGACGCTGAAAATTGACTAAGTCGAGACGATAGTGAAATGCGGGCCATAGCACCGCATTGGAAAACTGATTGTAGTAGAGCTCGTGATCTTCTTCGCTAAGGTTGAATGAGGCCCACGAAATATCCCCTTTACTCACCTTCTTCAACGGCTGGCTATCATCACCGATTTCCCCACTCCAACCAAACCACGTGCCGCCGCTCGCTTTCAGCGCACCTAAAATACCCACCGCCAGGCCGCCTGCGCTGGCCTTTTTATCATTTGGCGTTGCAATACGGTTAGATACTACGACTAAACGACTCATGGTCATCCCTCCCGTTAGTGAATACATCCAGGCTTTGCATATTGCCGACAACATGGCGTAACCACTGATGTACGGCGGCAACATTCGCCAGCCGCCAGCGCGCCTGTGTGTCGCCTTGTCCAACTTTAATCGATACTCCGCCTAATTGATTAACCATAGTAAAACCCGCCTCATCAGTCAGGTCATCGCCGATAAATACCGGCTTTCGTCCCGCAAAAGGCGCTTCCCGCATAAACGCGGCGATTGCTTCACCTTTGTTAATGCCACGTGGTTTGATCTCAACGACACACTTCCCTTGCTGAATGGCCAGAATCGGATAACGCTGCACGATATCCTGCGCCAGCGCCAGGATGGCGCTCTGGTGTTGTGGTGCCTGACGGTAATGCAGCGCAAAAGCGATGCCTTTATCCTCCAGTTCACTGCCAGGCAGCGCCTGTAGCGCCGAAGTTAATGCTTCGCCGATCTCACGGCTCAATGCCGGCGGCAGTGATACATCGTGCCTTTTTCCATTGATATCGCGGCGTTCAGCCCCGTGGACGCCGGCAAGCGGCAGTCGCCAGTGACGGGTTAGTTCATCAAGCTCTGTTAGTGAGCGCCCTGAAATCAATGCCACAGCATCATGTTGTCGCTGTGCCAGTAATCGCAACATCTGAAGGACGTCTTCGGGGATAACAACCTGATCGGGATGAGGTTTGATATCGGCAAGCGTGCCGTCAAGATCCAGAAAAAATGCGTGGTTTCCGGTTAGCTCAGGCGGTACAGATATCTGGTCAGCCACCCTGTGTTCCTCCTTATCATGGCCAGCATTACGCTGGTTGTTAACTAATTGTTAGCCATGTAAGTATAGACAGTGTGACCAGCCTCGCCATTTTTGATAGTCACCGCCAGCGCAGCGGGCGCCGGCGGCACATTATGATGTAGACTTAAAAGTTGCGCGCAATTAAACCGCACGTTTCGCTTTTTGCTTGTATCGGTCGAAGATAACCGCTGCCAGCAATATCACCCCGCGGACTACATATTGTGAGAATGGCGAAATATTCAGCAGGTTCATCGCATTCTCCACGGTACCCAGGATTAGGATCCCGGCCACCACATAAGAGATCTTACCGATCCCGCCTTTTAGCGATACGCCGCCCAGGACACATGCCGAGATCACAATCAGTTCATAACCAATTGAGGTCATAGGCTGGCCACTGGTCATGCGCGAAGCCAGGATAATCCCCGCCGCCGCCGATACCAGACCTGAAAGAACAAAGATGATGATCTTGGTACGAACAACCGGCACCCCTGCAAGTCGCGCCGCCTCCTCATTGCCCCCTATGGCCAGCGTGTTGCGGCCAAAGGTGGTTTTATTCAGCAGCAGTCCAAAGACGATCAGGCAGGCAACCGTCAGCCAGATTGGCGCCGGCAGCCCCAACCAGTTGGCATAACCCAGAGTGAAGAAACGTTCATCCTCAATGCCAACCGCTTTACCATCGGAAATAATATAGGCCAGCCCACGGACGATTTGCATGGTAGCCAGAGTTGTGATCAGCGCGTTGATCTTCAAACGCGCAATCACAAAACCATTTACCAACCCGCTGACAGCACCCAGCAAAAGCCCGGCGGCAATGCCAATCCATAAGCTTTCGGTAAGGTTAATCACTACCGCCGTCGTCACACCGGCGCAGGCAATGACCGAAGCGACTGACAAATCAAAATCCCCGGAGGCCAGGCAGAACAACATGCCGCAGGCCACCATTCCCGACATGGAAATCGCCAGCCCCAGCCCTTTCATATTGACGAAAGAGGCAAAGTTGGGAACAAAGATCACACAGCCGATGAACAACACTGCGAAGACCACCAGCATACCAAACTGATCCCAGATTCGACCGAAGCTGAAGGAGGATCGTGCGGCGCTCGGCGTAGTTACAGATGACATCATTCACTCCTTACTCAGGCTACGGCCTGGCTGACTTTAGGCATCGCAAGGCTCAGCGCCTGCTGTTCATTCGCATCTTCATGCAGCAATTCACCGGCCACTTCACCTTCGCGCATCACCACGATGCGGTCGGCGACGCCGAGCACCTCTGGCAGGTCGCTGGAGGCAAAAACAACCGCCACGCCAGAAGCGGCCAGCGCATAGATAACGTTGTAGATTTCATGCTTTGCGCCGACATCAATGCCGCGGGTCGGTTCATCAAGCAGAATCACCTTCATCTCTTCCGACAACCAGCGGCCCAGAATGGCTTTTTGCTGATTACCACCGGAGAGATTCATAATTAACTGCTCAGCTCCCGGGGTTTTGATATTGAGCGATTTGATATGTTGTTCGGCATTACTCGCTTCCCAGGCATTGTTAATCAGGCAGCCGGCATGAATATGCTTACGCCGCGCGCTGATATTGATGTTGTCACGCACCGAATGTACCGGAATGATGCCCTCGGCTTTACGATCCTCCGGACACAGCATCATGCCCGCCTGAATCGCCTGCGCCGGTTTGCGAATACTTATCGCCTGACCATCAATATAGACCTGACCGCTGGTAATTCTACTGCCGCCAAACAGCCCCTTCATTAGTTCGCTGCGCCCGGCGCCAACCAGACCAAACAGGCCGACAATTTCACCGCTGCGTACCGATAAACTGATTGGCATTCTGACACCTGGCGCTTTAACCTGATCCAGTCGCAGCCGCTCGCTGCCATATTCACGCGCTTTCCAGCCATAGATATCGCCAAGATTACGCCCCACCATCGCCTGCACGAGGGCATCGTGATCCACCAGCCGCATGTCGTCAAAGGTCCGCACGTAGCGGCCATCTTTAAACACGGTAATGGCATCGCTGAGGGCGAAAATTTCCTCCATACGGTGCGAGACGTAAATAATCACTCGCCCTTCTTCACGCAACTCGCGAATCACGCGAAAAAGGTTGTCGATTTCGCGCGCAGAGAGTGAGCTGGTTGGTTCATCAAACGCAATAATCTTCGCGTTACGCGCCAGCGCCTTGGCGATCTCCACCATCTGCCACTGGCCGATCGACAAATACTTCAGCGGCGTTTCCGGGTCGATATCCAGTCCCAGATGTTCCAGCTGCAGCCGCGCTTCATAATTCAATAAAGACCGATTCACAATGCCGCCTTTATGCGGCAACTGACCAAGATAGATATTCTCGGCAACGGTCATTTCCGGGATCAGATGAAGTTCCTGATAAATAATCGCTACGCCAGCATTTAGCGCAGCGGTAGTATTCGTAAATGCCATTTGCTGACCATCAATTTGCAGATGCCCGGCAGTTGGAATGTAGTTACCGCTGAGAATTTTTAAGAGGGTGGACTTCCCGGCGCCGTTTTCACCCATCAACGCGTGGATCTGCCCGCGATAGCAGTCAAAGCTGATGTCAGACAGTGCTTTAACGCCCGGGAACGTCATGGTGATACCGCGAAATGAGAGATAAGGGATAGATTGTTGCATAACGACTCCGCTCTTCTACGCATAACCTCCCGCCAGAGCGGGAGGCAGAATGAACCCGGCCTTACAGCCCTTTCTTCGCCAACTCTTGTTTAAAGTTGTCGCGGGTAATCAGCACCACGTCAGTCACGGCGGTAAATTTCGGCGGCTCGGTGCCTTTGGTCACCCAGTTGTAGAGCATCTCACTGGTTTTATAGCCATGGATATCCGGGCTTGGCAGCAGAGATCCATAGAACCCCGTCGGCTGGGCTTTCGAAAGCTCGTTCACCGCGTCGACACCGTTAATACCGATGCCGATAACATCCGGCGCTTTAAAGCCCTGGCCTTCAGTTGCCCTTACGCCGCCCAGCACGGTGTTATCGTTCATACCCACGATTAACCAATGCTTAACCTGCGGATGCTGCACCAACATGGAGTTACCGGCATCGAACGCTCCTGGAATGTCGTTAGATTTGGTCGGTACACGATAGATCTGTTTTTCCGGGAAACCCGCTGCTTTCAGCGCGTCAATCGAGCCGGTGGTGCGGCGGCGGGCAGTATCCAGTTCATCGGCGGTAATCGCCATCACGCCGGTATCTTTCACATCCCAGCCGCGTTTTTGCATCTCTTTATATAATTCCTGCCCCTGACGAGCGCCGATTTCGCTGGCGGCCATCATGACCAGCGGCACGCTCTCCATCGGCTTACCTTTGGCATTCACAAACTGATCGTCAACGGTGATAACTTTCATGTCATAGCCGCGAGCCTTCGCAACAATCGCCGACCCCAGTTTTGGGTCCGGCGTGCAGATGACAAATCCCTTCGCGCCGCTGGCGGCGAGACTGTCGATCGCATTAAGCGTCTTTTCACCATCTGGCACCGCGATTTTAATCACCTCAAAGCCCAAATCCTTGCCGGCTTTATCAGCAAACTTCCACTCGGTCTGGAACCAGGGCTCCTCTGGTTGCTTCACCAGGAAACCGAGCTTGAGGGTTTCAGCCATAGCTGATTGTGACATAACCGCCGCGAGGCCAATGGCCGCCAGCGCTTTAGTAAATTTGTGCATGGTAAACTCCAGCTTTAATTCGCTTTTCTGTAGGGGAAAATCGGACTTAAATTTTTTATCGGTCTTAAAACAAGGCATTAGAAAAATCGCAATCAATATTGCCGTTGTTAAAATAGTTTTAACTGGAAATTATTTATCCATACGAGAGCGTCATCACACCGCAGAATTACAGTAGTTGCGTACATAAATTCAGCAAAAAATGACATAAAAAAAACGCTAATTGTCAGACAATTAGCGTTATGCGTGGCACAATAATCCATATCACCAGCAGACTTATCCTTGTAGGTTCGCTAACGCCATCCCGGGCTACTCTGTCCTGCGATTTGCCGCCAGCTTATATGTTATTCTTCAACTTCCAACAAAAGATGATCTATCACAAGTTCATTATCCTCTCGCTATTTTCGAATAATGAATAAGCTATGATCGATATATGAATTTACCGTTAAATCAACTTCATTAATACAAATTTACCAGCCCTACGAACCCTTAAATATAACCATTTAAATTCAATGTATTACGATTTAAATCCACAAAAAAGACAATTAAAACAAGCAGTAAAACTGATGTTGTAACAAATCGTAAATAACGCATGTTGAGAGTTTTCTTATTCGGCACATAAGGGTATTCTTGATGTATCGGCAGATATAAATAAATAGTCACGTGCAAATGGATTGCACCGTGTTTATTTCCTGCCTATTGCGTTGCGCTTGCAAAACTCGCCTGTGCGAGGCGATGGTAGCGCGTCATACTTCCCTTGCGGATAAATAAGGATATTGTTATGGCAGTTCCAGGAATGGTTCAGAAATTAAATACCCAGATTAATCTTGAGTTTCACGCATCAAATGTTTATCTACATTTAGGTGAATGGTGCGCGCAACAACGTCTCAACGGCACAGCAACCTTCTTGCGCACCCGTGCGCAATCCAGCGTGACGTTAATGATGCAGGTTTTTGACTATATGAAAAAGGCCGGCGCCTGGCCAATTGTCAAAGCCGACGAAAGCTATCCCCCGCAATGCACAACGCTTGAAGAAGTGTTTGCCAAAACTCTCGAAGAGTATCAGCAACGTAGCAGCATGCTGTCCGGCCTGGCGCAGGAAGCAAAAGCGCAGCGCGATGACACGACATGGCGTTTTTTGACCCTGCTGGAGAAAGAGCAGCAGCAAGATGGGCGGTTACTGCAAACCGTCCTTGAAGAAATACGTACGGCTGATAAAGCCGGGCTCGGTATGGAGCAGACAGACCGTCGACTACTTAATCTCATCTCGCCACAACAGCACTAACTGAATTTGGCCGTTCCAGACTGGAACGGCCAGACAATCAACTTCTCAGAGTTAGAGCTAGTGCGCTTCACCCTGCGGGGTAAATTTCAGTTCAATCAGTGCAATTGCTTTTTGTACTGCGCGCAGCGTCACCGGATCCGCCGAAGCAGGGTTACTCGCAAAATCAATCGCTTTTAACTGCGTCGCCATTTTTTCGCGCACTTCGACCGGGGCGATAACGTCAATCACATCAAGGATTTGTTTGATGACCAGCTGGCATGCGACGACATCGGAAACCAACTCATCTTGTTCAGTGAAAGGTTGAGACATTTTTTACTCCTATTTTCAGGAGCGTAATAGTAACCTAAATCGCACCAGATAAAAAAACATGTACGGGAGCGGCGAAAAGAAAACGTACCGCAAAGATACTTATTCATTTTGCTATGGCAACGACACAATGGGTACAACAACAATTACGCCAAAAACAGGCGCTTTTTCCGCCCCGGCATTATTGGTGGCTGGCGCTTTCTTTATGGAATTTCTCGATGGCACGGTCATCGCTACCGCCCTGCCTGATATGGCGAAGGATTTTGGCGTAGCGGCGGTCGCGCTCAATATTGGCATCAGCGCCTACCTGATCACCCTCGCGGTACTGATCCCCGCCAGCGGCTGGATCGCCGACCGCTTCGGCGCGCGGAAAGTGTTTACTCTGGCCCTCGCCATTTTTACCCTCGCCTCCGTATTCTGCGGTTTATCGCGCAACATCGAAAGCTTTGTGACAATGCGCATTCTACAGGGCGTTGGCGGCGCGCTGATGGTCCCCGTCGGGCGCCTGGCGGTATTGCGCACCACTCCCAAAGATCAGCTCATCAAGGCAATAGCCACGCTGACCTGGCCGGCATTGGTCGCACCTATAATCGGCCCGCCGCTCGGGGGTTTCATTACCAGTTACGCCAGCTGGCACTGGATCTTTTTTATTAACGTGCCGCTCGGGCTACTGGCGATGGCGCTCTCGCTACGCATCATTCCCAATATCCGTGAAGAAGAACGCCGCCCCTTCGATCTACCCGGTTTTCTGACGACGTCACTGGCGATGATAAGCCTGGTGGCAGCGATGGAACGACTCGGCGACCGACAGCCACAGAGCTGGCAAACGCTGGCGCTCATGGCGACAGGTATCGGCTGTATGTTTTTCGCTCTACGCCATTTCCGCCGCGCCGCCTGGCCAATGGTACGGTTGGACGCTTTGCAGGTTCCTACATTCCGGGTAACCATGTACGGCGGTTCACTGTTTCGCGCGTCGATAAGCGCCGTCCCATTCCTGCTTCCATTGCTATTCCAGGTGGGTTTCGGCATGGATCCTTTTCATTCTGGACTGCTGGTGCTGGCCGTTTTTGTCGGCAATCTCACTATCAAGCCTGCAACCACGCCGCTCATCCGCTGGTTGGGGTTTCGCCGCTTATTGCTGATTAACGGTGCGCTGAATGTTGCCTCGCTACTTGCCTGCGCGCTGTTAACGCCGCAAACGCCGGTATGGCTGATAATGTTGATCCTCTATCTTGGCGGGGTGTTCCGTTCCATCCAATTTACCGGCGTCAGTACGCTCGCTTTTGCCGACGTTCCTTCCGCGCAGATGAGTTATGCCAATACGCTGTTCAGCACCGCTTCACAGCTGGCGGTTGGGCTCGGTATCACTCTCGGCGCCATCGGCATCCGCATCGGTGAACAGTTGAGCGAGTGGTTGAATCTGACGACTCTACCGGGAATTAGCTTCCGCTTGGCGTTTGTCTTTATTGCGCTGATTTGTTTGGTAGGGATGATTGATACGCTACATCTTACGCGAGATGCCGGCAGCACGGTATCCAGTAAAACACGACCATAACAAACAGGCCCGCGTAGTGATGCAGGCCTGTTTGAAAAGCCCTATTAGCCTATAATCTGGCGTACGAAAGCTTCGATTTCTTTATCCTGGCAGTTTTCGAAGAAGCATTGCTGGAACCGCGGCCCGGAAACGGCGGTTTTTACCAGTTCCGGATCGATAGCTCGTAAGGTATCAAGATAATTTTCTTTCACCACCGCCGCTTTCACTTTATTCAGGATCCCGGCATTGCGGACCTGCGGCTCTTTACGTTCCGGCGGATACCCCTCCCCATTACGGCCGGTGAACGCCTTCTCAAAAATAAAGCGCACGTTCAATTCCGCCCCCCAGCCAAAGCCTTTAGCAAAAGGCAGAGACAACGCGTTACCGTTGTTGATTTGGGCAAACAGGAAGGCATCCGCAGGGTCAATACAATAACCACAGACCACTCCCGGATGGATATTCAATGACATCAGCGCCCCCTGGCCAGTGCCGCAACCGGTCACCACGAAATCGACCGCTTTAGAATTCAGCAGGATGCTGGCCATGATTCCCAGATGGATATAGGTGAGATGATGATCGTGCTCATCGCTCATTCCTACGTTGTAAACCGGGAAGCCTTTTTCATCGGCAACGGCGTTTAACTCGTTGAGGATGATGGCATTTTTGCTGGCCTGGCTGTTTTCCATCATCAGTGCGATTTTCATGCTTCACTCTCCTGAATGCTCTGCGGGCACGGCCCGATAGTTCGTTAGCGTTAACAGGACTCTACTACTTCATAAATGCGTTTTCAAACTTTATGAAAAGCTGTTTTACAAAAATCTTAGCGCGTCACATTTTGAGCCTCCCTCAGCCCAGTTTTCCCCTTTCAGGTTCAGAACATTAAATATTCGTCGTTTCGCTTCACGCGATAATTTACGAAATAAATATCAAATTAAAACCATTCTCATTTATTATTATATTGCCAATGCGTTTTATTCCCATTTGCATTTTTAATAATTAATTTTTTAATTTACTTTTTGCAAATAAATTACTAACAAATTATAGTGACGGCACATTATGATTTAATCTTTATTTCCGGAGTGGACGCCATGCTGAAAGCAGAAATGATCGAAAAACTTAATGAGCAAATGAATCTTGAGCTTTATTCTTCTTTGCTTTATCAGCAGATGAGCGCATGGTGCAGCTACCATAGCTTTGAAGGTGCAGCCGCCTTTCTCCGCCGCCACGCGCAGGAAGAAATGACGCACATGCAGCGCCTGTTCGACTATTTGACCGATACCGGCAGCCTGCCGCGTATTAACGCCATTAGCTCGCCGTTTGCCGAATATGCTTCACTTGATGAACTGTTCCGCCAGACCTATGAACATGAACAGTTAATTACGCAAAAAATTAATGAACTGGCGCATGCCGCGATGACTAATCAGGATTACCCGACCTTTAATTTCCTGCAATGGTACGTAGCAGAACAGCATGAAGAAGAGAAATTATTCAAATCTGTTATTGATAAACTGACCCTTGCCGGTAAAAGCGGTGAAGGCCTGTACTTTATCGATAAAGAACTGGCAACCCTCGACACGCAAAACTAATTCCCACAGCGGCGGCCGCCCTGGCCGCCGCGCGCTCAATGACGGCAAATTTTACTCTCGCTGGTATTGAAACCCTCTTCCACCGCAATGAATTTACCTTTCTGCTGCAAAAACGTCACCAGCTGCGCCGCGTCCAGATCCTGCGCCGAACAGGTGTGAAAGCGAGCATCTTCGCCAAATTGCCTCTTAATGGCCGCTTCGAGACTGGCAACGCTGTACGACTCGCCCGATGCGATCATCATCTGTAATACTTCATGACCGTGAATAGATGACATAGCTCCTCCTGTAAAGCAGGCAGCATATATCAGCATGCGCCTGGCGGCTTTGCGCCAACGCAGTCTTTTCTGTCCTCCAGAGACGTAAAGATATAATTACACCACTTGTAACCATCATTTGACGAAATCACTCATTTCACATACTCTGCGCGACATAATTATTCGTTCCTTCCTTCATAGATAGAGAAAAGCGTGAAGAACCGCACTCTGGGTAGTATTTTAATCGTTGCCGGCACCACCATTGGCGCCGGTATGTTGGCGATGCCGCTCGCTTCGGCGGGAGTCGGTTTTGGCGTCACCCTGGTATTACTGATCTCGCTGTGGGCGCTGATGTGCTATACCGCCCTGCTGCTGCTGGAAGTTTATCAACATGTCCCTGCGGATATGGGGTTAGGCTCACTGGCGGCGCGCTATCTCGGCCGCTACGGCCAATGGGTTACCGGTTTCTGTATGCTTTTTCTGATGTATGCGCTAACGGCGGCCTACATCAGCGGCGCCGGCGAGCTGCTGGCCTCCAGCCTTAATCAGTGGCTGAACTGGAGCCTACCGCCTTCTGCCGGCGTATTGCTCTTTACCGGCATTGGCGGCGCGGTGGTGTGCATAGGGACTTCTCTGGTCGATCTGTTTAACCGCTTTTTATTTAGCGCCAAAATTATCTTCCTCGCGGTGATGCTGGTGCTGCTGCTGCCGCATATTCACCAGATAAATCTCCTGACTCTGCCGCTACAGCAGGGCCTGGCGCTGTCCGCTATTCCGGTGATTTTCACCTCGTTTGGTTTTCACGGTAGTATTCCCAGCATCGTTAGCTATCTGAATGGCGATATTCGTAAGCTGCGCCGCGTCTTTATCATCGGTAGCTTTATTCCGCTGGTCGCCTATATTTTCTGGCAACTCGCCACGCTTGGCAGCATCGACTCTCCGGCCTTTACCGCCGTGCTAGCGCAGAATTCCGGCCTGAACGGCCTGCTGGCAGCAATCCGCGACGTTGTCGCCTCGCCGCATGTAGAGGTGGCGGTACATCTGTTCGCCGACTTCGCTCTGGCGACGTCTTTTCTCGGCGTCGCATTAGGTTTGTTTGATTACCTGGCAGATTTGTTTCAGCGTAAAAACACCCCTGCCGGACGTATACAGAGCGGCGTCATCACTTTCCTGCCGCCGCTGGCCTTCGCCCTGTTTTATCCGCGAGGTTTCGTGATGGCGCTGGGCTACGCCGGCGTGGCGCTCGCCGTACTGGCGCTGATGTTGCCATCATTATTAGTAATGAAAAGCCGAAAACTGCACCCACAGGCAACCTGGCGTGTTCCGGGCGGCTCGATTGCGCTCTGGCTGGTATTGGGCTGTGGAGTGGCGATAGTGGCCATTCAATTCTGCATTGTGGCAGGATTATTACCCGCTGTGGGGTAAACAAAAGGGGCCTGGTTGGCCCCTTTTGTTATTTAGCTAAACAACACTGCTTATACTTTTTGCCGCTACCGCAGGGGCAAGGATCATTACGCCCCACCTTGGTCTCATTTCTTACCGGTTGCTGCACGGCCGTCGGCTGAGCGTTCTCCATCCAGTAATTATATAAAGCCAGCGCGGCGGGCTTGATGCTATCAACGCTTTCGACAAATTCATCCGCGGTCAGCGTATCGAGCGCTTCGAAACGTTCTTCCGTTCCGTGCAGCGCAATGGCATCAAGCTGTGGCTGCAGTTCCGCAGGTAACGTCGACCAGTCGCAGAGGGCAACGCCACGCATATAGCCGAAGCACCACTCTTCAACAATGGTCAGTTCCTGGCCTTCAAACTCGCGGGTGCCAAACAGCGGATCAAACTGCTCCGGATAGTCAGCCAGGCGTTCAGCGATGTCGCTCATATGCTGCAGCGTCAGGTTAACGAAACGGTCGCGCTCGCGGTCGTTAGCCCAGCGCGGTACATTATCCGCCCCGCCCCAGATAGCAAGCAGCCACTGCGCTGGTTCGATTTCGCTCGGCCCGGATAAGATAGCCGTTAACAGACCATCAAGTTCGGAGACATCAAGGATGGCGCCCTCGGTGGCATATTTCGACAGGATCTCATCCAGCCACTCAAGTTCACTTTCGTTCAGGGGTCCGGTTTTCATTACAGGCTCATGATGGTAGAAAAATGGCGCTTACAGTAGCGAAAATGGGAGGAGAAAACCACCCGCTCTCGCTCACACAGGTGAATTTATTAACGCCGGGCAAGCCCGGCGGCGGATCGGTTACATATCTTTAATGATATTAGCACGCATCACTTCGTATTCACTTGCGCTAATAACGCCGTCATCAAGCATTTTCTTAGCCTGTGCCAGGCGCTCTCTGACATCATCCGCGGCAGTACTCTTGCCCATCGTATTACCGCCGCTGTTGTCATCGTTCTGTTCATCACCAAAGCGGTTGCTGCCAATGGTACCACGGGTGAAAATCATCCAAATCGACATTATCAACGCGGCCAGGCCGCCCAGCGCGATCACCCATACCCATACTGCGGCTCTGCCCTCTTCGACGGTAGCGGCAATACCAATCAGACCGATCAGCATAATGCCGTAGGGCGCCAGCAACCACCAGCCGGATTTGTTGAGATCGTGCAAACGACGCACCGCAACCGCGATCCCCGGAATGATAATAATTAACCCGAAGATACCGCCAACGACGGGGATCAATCCCAAGATCGCGGACAATATAAAGTTAGCAATGGTAAAAACCACATATTCCTGGCGCGCGGATCGGCCGCGGAAAGTGGCATATTTTCGAAAACAGTTCCCGTAGCTTTCAAGCAACGTGGCCATAAGATCCCTCATATATAGTTATCATTGCCATAAAGGCATCACATACCCAAAGAATATCAATACAGCGTTAACATTAACGCCAGTGATATATTACCTTAAATGGCTGGCGAATTACCTGATAAACATAGGTAAGGGAAAGGCGGTAAACTTCAGCGTAGATCCAGCTTATCCATGACCGATTTGACATCGTTAATGGCCTCCGCGGAGAGCGGGGCCAACGGTCGCGGTAAACACTCTACTTCGGCTAGTTCAAGAATAGAGGCGGCAGCGGCAATCACTTTGAGACTACCGTGCTGTCTGAACAATGCCCATAATGGCTCCAGCCGTTCGCTTAGTGCCGATGCCTGCTGCCGCTCGCCACTTAACGCTGCCGCGGTAATATTTTGGGCAATTTGCGGGAACAGACCGGCGCAAACGGAATACCACAGATTACAGCCGCCGTTTAACCCTGCCGCGGCAAAAGCGTCGCCGCTGACGCCAATACTCACTCGCTGCGGCAATCGCTGACGAAGCGTCGCCACTCTGACGCCAGCCTGGTCGGCCGGCAAACCGGGGATCTTGATTGATGCGATATTGGATAACGAAGCAATACGCTCAACAAGCGCATCAGAAAAGGCTCTGTGGGTGGTGCGCGGGTTATCATAGATACAAATAGGTACCGACACATGGCGGTTAACCGTCTGGAACAGTGTAAACACCTCATCATCCGTCAGAGGCTGGTAGTTCAGCACCGGTAGCAGCACAGCATCCGCACCCGCCTGCTGAGCATCCTCAGCAAGACGTAGAATCATATCCGTCGCCATCGCGCCTATCCCGACCATCATCGGGACCCCTTGCGCATGTTGTTTTGCCGCCAGGACCACCATTTTGCGTTGCTCGCGGCTCAAATAGGCGTAGCTGCCGGTTGAGCCCAGAATGCCCAGCGAATCAACTCGCGCCGAGACCAGACGATCGATGATTTTTATTAGCGCGCGGCTATCCACCTCATTATTGCGCAGTGGCGTCAGCGGAAAAGTACACAATCCGGTAAACATATTTCCCCTACTCCTGTTGCCTGGTTCGAAAATCACGTTAAGCGTAGCAAGCACCGCAGGTTTTGTCATAGGACAAATAACGTTTATAGCGCTCAGAGTCTATCTCTGCAGGTGGAGTATGTTAGGAATGATGTCAGGAAATGACGTTTCAGAAATGAAAAAACCACCCGGAGGTGGTTTCACGACACTGCTTATTGCTTTGATTATTCTACTTTATCCCAATGGTACCCGGAGTGGGACTTGAACCCACACAGCGCGAACGCCGAGGGATTTTAAATCCCTTGTGTCTACCGATTCCACCATCCGGGCTCGGGATATAAAGTGGAGGCGCGTTCCGGAGTCGAACCGGACTAGACGGATTTGCAATCCGCTACATAACCGCTTTGCTAACGCGCCTTTAATACCTAAACACCCGCTACTGCCGATGCTTTTAATTTGGAGCGGGAAACGAGACTCGAACTCGCGACCCCGACCTTGGCAAGGTCGTGCTCTACCAACTGAGCTATTCCCGCATCATCAAGTAGATTAGCTAATCACTTGATTTTGTTATCGTCTGGAAGACTGTGCCGCCGTTCGATGCGTTGCATTCTACTTATCTCACGCGGTGAGTCAACGGTATTTTTCGCAACTTCGTGTCGTTTGCTGAAATTTGCGTCGAAACGATCACTGTTCAAGCAAATCGCCGCGCGCAGCGTTCAAATATTGTAACATTGACCACAGCGTCAACACCGCAGCAACCATGAACAGAACGATACCAGCCCACTCCACCCACACATTAGGCCGCCACAGCATCCAGACCAGCGCCGCCATCTGGGCCGTCGTTTTCACTTTACCAATCCATGATACGGCTACGCTGCTGCGTTTACCCAGCTCAGCCATCCACTCGCGCAGAGCAGAAATAATAATTTCACGCGCGATCATTGTCGCTGCCGGCAAAGTCACCCACCAGGTATGATAGTGTTCTGCGACCAGCACCATGGCAATAGCCACCATCACCTTATCGGCAACCGGATCAAGGAAGGCGCCAAAACGAGTGCTCTGGTTCCAGCGACGCGCCAGATAGCCATCAAACCAATCGGTAACAGCGGCTACAAAGAAAATCAACGCGCAGACAAAAGGCGCCCAGCTAAAAGGCAGATAGAACGCCAGTACGAAAAACGGTATCAGAATAACGCGAAACAGAGTGAGCAACGTCGGAATATTAAATCGCATGGTAACGGGTAACTGTATGTTGTAAGTGTTAATTAGCCCTATGGTGCTACAGAGCCCCTAATGTTTCAACGAGTAGTAGATCTTTTCTGCCAGTCCGTGAGATATACCCGGTACTTGCGCAATTTCCTCTACGCTGGCTTTCTGCAACCCCTGCAGACCGCCCATATATTTCAACAACATTTGTCGGCGTTTCGGGCCAACACCTTCAATCGTCTCAAGCGTACTGGTACTTTTCACCTTCGCCCGTTTTTTACGATGCCCTGAGATAGCGTGATCGTGGGATTCGTCGCGAATGTGCTGGATAACATGCAGAGCAGGAGAATCCGGCGGCAGACTAAAGCCCTCACCTTCTGGCTCAAAGAACAACGTCTCCAGCCCGGCTTTACGATCGCTCCCCTTCGCCACCCCCAGTAGCAGCGGATGATTTTTATCCCATGGCACATCCAGTTCGGCAAACACGGCTTTGGCCTGACCAAGCTGGCCCTTACCGCCGTCGATCAGGATAACGTCCGGGATTTTATTCTCTTCAATTGCTTTACCGTACCGGCGTCGTAATACCTGATTCATGGCCGCGTAATCATCACCAGGGGTAATACCGGTAATATTGTAGCGGCGGTATTCCGCCCGTAGCGGACCATTGCTATCGAACACCACGCAGGATGCGACGGTTTGCTCCCCCATGGTATGGCTGATATCAAAGCACTCCATCCGCGTCACCGCCGGCAGCTTAAGTAGTGTCGCCAGAGCCTGCAGACGTTGGCTGATCGTTGATTGTTGCGACAGTTTGGTCGTAAGCGCAACGGCGGCGTTGGTGCGCGCCAGCTTCAGATAGCGCGCGCGGTCTCCGCGGGGTTTAGTCTGCACATTCACCCGACGACCGGCCAGCTCGGACAACGAATCCGCAAGCAGGGTTTTATCGCTCAAGTTGAAATCGAGTAAAATTTCCCCCGGTAAGGTTCGCATCTGGCTGCCCTGTAGATAGAACTGCCCCACAAAGGTTTCCACTACCTCACCCAACTCAGTGCCACCCGGAACTTTCGGGAAATAACTGCGGCTACCGAGAACCTTACCCTGGCGAATAAACAGCACATGCACACAGGCCATTCCGGCATCAAAAGCCACGCCGATAACATCCAGATCGTCACCATTATTGGAAACGAACTGTTTCTCCGTCACCCGACGTACCGCCTGGATCTGATCGCGGATGCGGGCGGCTTCTTCAAATTCAAGCGCCTGGCTGGCCTTTTCCATCCGGGCAATCAGTTGCGTCAATACCTGATCGTCTTTCCCGGCGAGAAACAGCCGCACGTATTCTACCTGCTGCTGGTACTCTTCTTCACTTACCAGTCCGGCGACGCACGGTCCTAAACAACGGCCAATTTGATATTGCAGACAGGGACGAGAGCGATTGCGGTATACGCTGTTTTCACATTGGCGAATGGGGAAAATTTTTTGCAGCAGCGCGAGCGTTTCGCGAACGGCATAGCCGTTAGGGAATGGACCAAAATATTCGCCTTTGGCGTGTTTAGCGCCACGGTGCATCGCCAGTCGTGGATGGGTATCGCCGCTGAGGAAAATAAAGGGATAGGATTTATCGTCACGCAGCAGCACGTTATAACGCGGTTGATACAGCTTGATGTAGTTATGCTCAAGCAGCAGCGCTTCCGTTTCGGTATGGGTAACGGTCACGTCAATTTGCGCGATCAACGCCACCAGAGCCTCGGTTTTACGCGAAGCCAGGTTGCTGCGAAAATAGCTGCTAAGGCGCTTTTTCAGATCTTTTGCTTTGCCAACATAAATGACGGTACCACCAGCATCATACATACGATAGACGCCCGGTTGGCTGGTCACCGTCTTGAGGAAAGCTTTTGCGTCAAAAACATCACTCACTGACTTGCTAACGACTCCGCATTGCACAGGCCATGGCGAATTGCCAGGTGAGTTAGCTCCACATCGCCATGAATGTTTAATTTGCTGAACATTCGATAACGATAGCTATTCACCGTCTTGGGACTCAGATTTAACTGTTCTGAGATCTCATTGACCTTTTGGCCCTTAGTGATCATCAGCATAATCTGCAACTCACGTTCAGACAAACTGGCAAACGGTGATTCCGTTTTTTCCGGTTCAATCTGACTGAGCGCCATCTGTTGGGCGATATCGGAAGCGATATAACGTTGACCCGAAGCAACACAACGAATCGCATTTACCACTTCCTGCGGGGCAGCGCCTTTACTTAAGTAACCGGCGGCGCCAGCCTGCATGACCTTCGCAGGCAGCGGATTTTCAGTATGCACGGTCAACATGATCACTTTGGTATCGACAATGGAGCGCGCGATTTTTCGTGTCGCTTCAAGCCCCCCAATACCAGGCATGTTCATATCCATCAGGACGACGTCCACAGGATTCGCACGGCACCACTTAACGGCATCCTCGCCGCAGCAGGCCTCACCGACAACTTTAATCCCTTTTATATCTTCCAGAATGCGTCGTATCCCTGCGCGCACTAGTTCGTGGTCATCAACAAGAAGTACGTTGATCAAAGGAATAATCTCCAGAATTAGGGATAACGCTACTGATAGTTTATCTCCCATATATTACCGGGTTTTATCGTAACTTTAAAAGCCCAAAAAGTGTCCTGAAGAAGATTTCCCTCCCATTTATGGCAATTTGTCTCCACACCAGGTGGAAACCTATACAGAACATATAGTTGGATTATGTTTCTTTTTTAACATTCACCCTACAGAAGGCGCAAAAAAAGCAACAGAACGGGTTGCGGATTAATAGGATTCGAAAGATGTAACAATAATTAACTTCCGCCAAAAGCGGCGGAAAATATTAACGATGAGCACTTAGATGAACAGATATTATTCAGTAAATTTAACCGCTCAGCGCGCAACATCAGCAACACAAATCACGCGCTCCTTTTTTTTCTACCGCTTGTGGTATACTGCGCCGCCTTAACATTTAGTATTGCGCAACAGCGCTGATAGCAAACGAGGATATCGATGAGCACACCAGATTTTTCCACTGCAGAAAATAATCAACAGCTGGCGCAGGAAGTCTCCTGCCTGAAAGCCCTACTGACGCTAATGCTTCAGGCTATGGGTCAGGCAGATGCTGGCCGCGTGATTATTAAAATGGAAAAGCAAATCGCGCAGATGGAAGATGAGGCTCAGGCTGCCGTATTCTCCAGCACCGTTAAGCAAATTAAACAAGCTTACCGTCAGTAAGAAAGGACCGGCTGAAAGCGATCGCTGACAGCCGGTTTCACGTCTGACACGCAGAACGAGCGATTCGCTCAAATTAATCCTGTTGCGACGGCATAACAGGCAATTTGCGTTTTGTTGGGGGCGTTAAATTTCCGCTGCATATTCTTCTGATGAAAATTGACCGTATTTTCTGAAATAGACAATATCATCGCCACCTCTGCCGAGGTCTTTCCTTCTGCGGTCCATTTTAGGATCTCCAGCTCGCGCCGGCTAAACTTCATCTCCGGCGGCATCACCATTTCATCCTCCAGCCGCAGCAACGCCAGCAGGCTAAGCTCGGTCAGCGTTCTTAGACGTAACTCTAATTCGTCCTCGTGATACGGACCCGGCTGCGCATTTTTAGCAGAAACCGATAAGAAGCCCAACGCATGATTTGGCAAGGTCAGACACTGCGTCACGCCTTTATTTAAACCATGATCGCGCGCGCCATTCCACAATTCTGGGGTCTCGCAAAAAAGCTGGTCATTCCATGGTAGATGTCCACGAAGAAAATTTTCTCTGCGTAATACCGGATCAATAGCAAAATAATTCTCCGCCTGATAATGTGACATCCAGGCCTGAGGATAAGTTGATTGCAACGTCAGTTTCGGGCGTGTAAAAGGCACCGGATGGCGCACACAGAGTGCGTAGTAGTCGTATTCCAGTTCTTCTGTTTGCTGTTGGAGAAGGTTATAAACCGAATCCCCATCATGAGTTGACTGGAATTGTTGCAGCATTTCCCGCCGCCAGCTGAAAAAATCAATGTCCCTCATAGCCTACCAAATAACCCCTGATTGATAATCATTATTATAAATACATAAAACTAACACATAAATCTTATTTATATGTATAAAATAACGTAGCCATCGCATTATTCGATTTTCGCTGACGATTATTTATCGAACTAAGGAAGAAAATATGTTCTGCCTCGCCAGCAACGGCGGTGATTGGCAGGTTGTCCGATCGCGGTCCCCAGCCAATTGTGAGGACCACGATGAGAGAGAAGTGTTACTGCATGAGAAATTTTTCGAGGAACTGGCGCGTACGAGGTTGCTGCGGGTTAGCAAATAGCTCTCTGGCCTTACCTTGTTCGACGATACGCCCCTGATCCATGAAAATGGCGCGGTCGGCGACATCGCGAGCGAAACTCATCTCATGGGTGACAATAACCATGGTGCGCTTTTCCTGCGCCAGTTGACGGATGGTGTTGAGTACCTCGCCCACTAACTCTGGATCCAATGCAGAAGTTGGCTCATCAAAAAGAATAACATCCGGGCGCATTGCTAACGCGCGGGCAATCGCCACACGCTGCTGCTGCCCGCCGGATAAACGACGCGGATAGCTATTCTCTTTTCCCGACAACCCTACCTTTGCCAGCAGTTCACGCGCCAGAGAAATGGCCTCGTTCTTATCTTCGCCTTTTACGATAACCGGCCCTTCAATAATATTTTCCAGCACCGTACGATGCGGGAAAAGATTGAAGTTCTGGAACACAAAGCCAACATGCTGTCGCAGACGGCGGATCAACCCTTTTTGCTGGCCAATACTACGCGAAGTATCGATAGTCACATCGCCTACGCGAATGGTACCGCTTTCGGGGTATTCAAGCAGGTTAATGCTGCGCAACAGCGTGGTTTTACCAGAGCCGCTCGGGCCGATAATCGCCACGACCTCCCCTTCCTGAACCTCGAGATCGATACCGTGCAGCACGGTCTGCCCGTGGAATTTCTTCACCAGTTTTTTGACTTCAATCGCACTCATTTTGGATCACGCTCCTGGCGATTCAGCTGATTTTCAAAATAATTCTGCAAGGTGGATAGTACGGTCGCCATCACCCAATAGATCAGCGAGGCGGCCAGATACATCGTAAATACTTCCAGCGTACGTGAGGTAATTAACTGTGCCTGGCGGAATAGTTCCGGTACCTGAATCGTCGCCGCCAGCGAAGTATCTTTGACAAGGCTGATAAAGCTGTTAGAGAGCGGCGGCAGCGCCACGCGGGCAGCCTGCGGTAAAATAGCCCGTCGCAAGGTCTGCCACGGCGTCATACCGATACTCGCTGCCGCTTCCCACTGCCCTTTATCTATAGAGGCAATCGCCGCTCGCAACGTTTCCGCCGCATAGGCCGCGGTGTTCAATGACAGGCCAATCATCGCCGCCGGAATCGGATCCAACTCAATGCCGAACTGCGGCAGACCGTAATAGATCATAAACAGTTGAGCAATCAACGGAGTTCCGCGGAAAATGGAGATATACATCCGCGCCAGCCATCTGATCGGCCAGATGGACGACATGCGCATCAGTGCGAGGATAAATCCCAGCAGCAGGCCGAAGAACATGCCACCGATGCTCAGTTGTAACGTAAAAACCGCGCCCTTTAACAGGTATGGTGCGGAATCAATGACCAGTTGGATACTTTCGTGCATTCGATTTATTCTGCATTAGACGTGCGGATGATAAGCAAACAGCGCGGGCGCGCCACCGGTATGGATAAACAGAATCGGCCCCTCATCCTTAAAGCGGTTCTGATTAATGCCGTCAATCAGCCCGGCCATGGCCTTTCCGGTATAAACCGGATCCAGCAGGATACCTTCCAGCTGCGCCAGCAGTTTCACCGCTTCCATGCCTTCTTCATTGGGCGTACCGTATCCGGGAGCAAAATAATCATCCCACAAGGTAATCTCCGCTTTGGCCTGCAGCTCAAGACTGTTGGCAACGGCCTGCTGCAGCGTCACCACCTTAGGCAACTGGTCGGCAACGCTACGTGACACGGTCACCCCTATTAATTCTGCATTTGGCATCAGCTGTTCCAGGCCTACCGCCAGCCCGGCATGAGTACCCGCGCTGCCGGAGGCAACCACTACCGAAGAGATCTCCACCGCTCCTTCACATTGCTGGGCGATTTCCAGTGCGCTTTCGACATAACCTAACGCGCCCAGGGCGTTAGATCCGCCAACCGGAATGACATAAGGCCGGTATCCCTGAGCTTCAATACGTGTCGCCAGCTCTTCAAGCTGCGCGTTGGGATCGGTCAATGCATCACACATCTCAACCTGAGTATTGAACAGATCCAGCAGCAGGCGGTTACCGTTAGTCAGATAATTTTCAGCACGCGTGCCTATCGGATTTTCCAACAACGCGACGCAGTGCAACCCCAGTTTCGCAGCCACGGCTGCCGTCTGGCGCACATGGTTCGATTGAATCGCCCCTGCGGTGATCAGCGTATCAGCTCCCTCGCGCAGCGCATCGGCGGCGAGGAACTCCAGCTTACGCAGTTTATTTCCTCCCATCGCCATGGGGGTGACATCATCGCGTTTTATAAAAATATCCCGTCCGAGATGATCGGACAGGCGTGGTAGATATTCCAGCGGCGTCGGCGCGCCAATAAACTCCAGGCGCGGAAAACGCGTTAAATTTTGTAGTGACATGGCACCTCCAGACTCAGTTATCCTTATTATGCACGCAGTTGCTGGCGAAATAAAAAAAGGCGCCGTTATCAGCGCCTTTTTTCATCTTCAGACGTTACTTAGTGACGTCAGCACCAAACCATTTTTCTGAAAGCGCCTTCAGGCTGCCATCTTTCTGCATATCTGCAATAGCGGTGTCCACCGCTTTCAGCAGATCTTCATTTCCTTTACGTAACGCCACCCCGGACTCCTGACGGGAGAATGCTTCACCGGTTACAGCCAGAGTGTTGTTCGTTTTCTTGACCAAATCCAACGCTGCCAGACGGTCAACCAAAATGGCGTCAATACGGCCTACGCGCAGGTCCTGATATTTTGTCGGGT
This sequence comes from Klebsiella sp. CN_Kp088, assembly GCF_040064335.1. Taxonomy (NCBI): domain Bacteria; kingdom Pseudomonadati; phylum Pseudomonadota; class Gammaproteobacteria; order Enterobacterales; family Enterobacteriaceae; genus Klebsiella; species Klebsiella sp. CN_Kp088. Next base: position 149,875 of record NZ_JBEAIQ010000021.1, read on the forward strand.
CATCATCATAGGTGCGGATATCAACGCCCTGTACGTTCTGGCGCAACCACTCTTCATAATTGGTACCCAGACCAACGCCGACTTTTTTACCTTTCAGGTCCGCCGCGGTTTTAATCACGCCTTCGTTACCCTTTTTCACCAGCGCCTGAACACCAGAAATAGTATAAGGGGTGGAGAAGTCGTATTTTTTCTTGCGCTGGTCGGAAATAGTGACCTGGTTAATCACCACATCAATACGTTTAGAATCGAGAGAAGCCAGCATGCCGTCCCATTTGGTGGGTTTGAGATCGGCTTTCACCCCGATGTGTTTCGCCAGTTCATTGGCAAACTCAACTTCAAAACCGGTCAATTTGCCATCATCGCCTTGATAACTAAACGGCGGGTATGTACCTTCCAGGCCAACGCGTAGCGTGCCGCGCTCTTTGACCTGATTAAGCAGATTTTCAGCGGCGAAGGTTTTCACGCTTACACCAGCCATCAATGCTACGGCCATTGCGCCCATCAGCGCCTGACGACCCAGAAGTGCTAATTTCATAGATACCCCGAATATAATGAGATTTTCGTGTAGTGTAAGGCGTTTAGCAGCAGCCTACCAACATCTATCCGCTACATCTTATGCCAATTTATTATATATGCGGCCATTTAGGGTATAGCGAAAAAGCAACGAAATTATTCATATTTGCCAGTTATCTCCCATACTGCAAAGGTCAGCTTGATGACGCCAGGAGCATGGAAGATGAAAAATCCCACGTTGTTGCAATGTTTTCACTGGTATTACCCGGAAGGCGGCGAGTTATGGCGGGAAGTAGAAGCCCTTGCGCCAAATCTCAATGAAATTGGCATTAATATGATTTGGTTGCCGCCCGCCTATAAGGGCGCTTCCGGCGGTTATTCAGTTGGCTACGATAGTTACGATCTTTTCGACCTCGGTGAATTCGATCAGAAAGGATCGGTTGCCACCAAATACGGCGATAAAGCTCAGCTGTTAGCGGCGATTAATGCGCTAAAAGAACATCAAATTGCTGTACTTCTTGATGTCGTAGTAAACCACAAGATGGGCGCCGATGAGAAAGAACGCATCCGCGTACAACGCGTTGATGAACAGGACCGCACGCAAATCGCGGAAGAAATCATCGAATGTGAAGCCTGGACCCGCTATACCTTTCCGGGCCGCGGTGGCAAATATTCACAATTTATCTGGGACTATAAATGTTTTAGCGGTATCGACCATATCGAAAATCCCGATGAAGATGGCGTATTCAAAGTTGTTAATGACTACACCGGCGATGGCTGGAACGATCAGGTCGACGATGAAATGGGCAACTTCGATTATCTCATGGGCGAAAATATCGATTTCCGTAACCATGCCGTGACCGAAGAGATAAAATATTGGGCCCGCTGGGTCATTGAACAGACCGGCTGCGATGGTTTCCGCCTGGATGCCGTCAAACACATTCCGGCATGGTTTTATAAAGAGTGGATTGAGCATGTACAGGGGTCCACCGATAAACCGCTATTCATTGTTGCCGAATACTGGTCACACGAGGTGGATAAGCTACAGCAGTACATCGACCTTGTTGACGGTAATACCATGCTGTTTGATGCGCCGCTGCAGATGAAATTCCATGAAGCCTCGCGTCAGGGCCGCGATTACGACATGAGTCAAATCTTCACCGGGACGCTGGTGGAAGCCGACCCATTCCATGCGGTCACGTTGGTCACAAATCATGACACCCAACCGCTTCAGGCGCTGGAAGCGCCGGTCGAGGCCTGGTTTAAGCCGTTAGCCTATGCGCTGATTTTACTGCGTGAAAACGGTGTTCCCTCGGTATTTTACGCCGACCTGTTTGGCGCAAGTTATGAAGATACCGGCGGAGATGGCCAGACATACTCCATCGAGATGCCGGTTATCGAGCAGCTTCACGAACTCATCGATGCGCGTCAGCGTTTCGCCCACGGCGTACAAACGCTGTGGTTCGATCATCCTAACTGTATCGCCTTCAGCCGCAGCGGCACCGATGAACATCCTGGCTGCGTAGTGGTGCTCTCCAACGGCGACGATGGCGAGAAAACGTTACCGCTTGGCGAGAATTATGCAAATAAACGCTGGAAGGATTTTCTCAATAATCGACAAGAGGTTATTGAGACTGATGACGAGGGCAATGCCGTATTCACCTGTAATGCAGGCAGCGTAAGCGTGTGGGTGATTGAAGAGGTGCTTTGAGGTCAGCGGGCTGGCTTTATAGCCGGTCCGCCAACATCGATTACTGCGCGGTCGTACTCGCCGTCTGGTTCTTTTTCCAGGCCTGCTCGCATTCCGGCGTTAAGCGTTCAACACGGGTTAACGTCATTCGATCGTATTCCAGCGTGTTTCCAGTACGTTCAATAGGATAAATATCGAGGCTGCTGGTCACATTATAAACCTGATTGTCGCGGTTCATTAATTTTCCCGGCTCAGCAATTACCCGCTGCCACTGACGGCAATCGAGAGTATCTCCGTCTTTGGTAACGATAAACGTCGCTATCGCCTCAGGACTTACCATTGCGCTCTGCGGTCCCTTCGATTGCCAGAACCCTTCCAGCCCTGCAGGCGCCGGCGCTTTGACCACCGCCTCATAGGTATCAACCTGAACGCATCCGGCCAGGGTAAGCAGCGCGCCAGCCATAACAATCTTTTTCATCATCCATCCCACAAACCGATAAAAAAGTATTGTGGCATTAAAGCGTTAAGGCCGCCACCCCTGCGCGATGCTCCCGTTGCTTAGCCTCGCCTTCAATCTCAGCGTTTATTCTTACCGATTATTATTAGTTGTATGAAACCTGAATGACAAATGCATTTTTTGAATAGAATATAGCCAGCGCCAATTTAATAGGCTGCCCCTCCATAAGGATAATCCGAAAATAAATTACAATTCTGGCGATGATATGCCGCGACACCGGGCATTATTACTGTCAGGGTCTGTTTATTCTTTTTCTATGGCTTTACTTTGAGAATATTCCTGGCAAATTATGAGTATTATTAGCAAATAGTTTAGCTTGGCTAATGCTTTCCGCATAAAGTCAGGTGTTACAAAAATGGACTTCATCACACGGCCTGGGCCAGATGAATTATCGTTACGTGTTGATTGAGGATGGGTCATGTCAACGATTATCATGGATTTGTGCAGCTATACCCGGCTAGGTTTAACCGGATATCTGGCAAGCCGGGGAATAAAGAAGCGCGATATCATTGAGGTGCGTAGCGCACAGATTTTGAAAGAGCGCTGCGAATCGCTGCGTCCGGCGGTTGTGTTTCTCAACGAGGACTGTTTTATACATCACGAAGAGAGCAACCAACTTATCCGCGACATCATTACCACCTACCCCGATACTCTATTTGTTATTTTTATGTCGCTGGCCAACATCCATTTTGATCACTATTTACTGGTACGCAAGAATTTACTTATCAGCTCAAAATCCCTTACGCCGAAAGACCTTGATAACATACTGGGTAATTATCTGCAGACCGATAGCGCCAATAATCTAAACCAATTACGCACCCGCATTCCCACTCTATCGCTCAGTCAGGCCGAATCGAATATGCTGCAAATGTGGATGGCCGGCCACGCTACTTCACATATTTCCAGGCAGATGAATATCAAAGCAAAAACCGTTTCGTCACATAAAGGTAATATTAAGAAAAAAATCCAGACGCACAATAAACAGGTGATTTACCACATTGTTCGGTTGGCTGAAAACATTACTTCCGGCATTTACGTCAATATGCGCTGATGGCAAACTGGCGGCGATTACCGCCAGTTTCTGAATGGGGCCTACTCTGCTTTCTCAACAAAGATGCCGTCCGGGTGCCCCACTTCATTGAAAAACCAGATCCCCAGCGGGTAATCTTCCAGCGCCACAAGATACATGGTTCCTTCACTAAACGACTCAATTGCCAGTACTACCCCCGATCGACGTGGGCCACCGTCGGTCTTTACCGTGACACGATCGTTTACCTGCATAACTCGCCTCCTCTCGTTTTGAGCCAGTGTAGAACAAAAGCTGACTTCACGCAGCGTTCAGCCAGCGCAACTGGCGTTTTTATAGACCGTCTATACTTAAAGAGGCCCTTTCAGAGCCGAGCGAGGTAGTGATGATGAAATCCGCTAAAGACCACGGTGTGATGAATACCGACGGGATTGACGTTAATGTCGATGCCCTGCTGGCGGCGATCAATGAGATTAGCGAAAGCGAAGTACATCGTAGTGAAGATGATCCGCATCATGTCAGTATCGATGGCCGTGATGAACACACATGGCGCGAGCTGGCCGAAGCCTTTGAGCTTGATATTCATGACTTTAGCGTTACTGAAGCCAATCGCTAAGCTCAGATGAAAAAAAACCCGACTCGCAGGAGTCGGGATCAAACTTGCTAATGCAAGAAGCACTTGAAAATTCGTTACACCGGGAAATCCGATGCATGGAAGACATTATCCTCAATTATTTTGCATGACAAGAAGTATTCATGATGAGAATTATTGAGAAATGCGGCTTATATGTACAACCTATTTAATAACCCAGGCGCGACAAGGCTTGCCTGTTATCGTTCTTTTACGAACGGTATGCTTGCGCCATGCATTTTTTAAGAATTTTCCCATACCGAAGAGCAACAACACGGCAATAAAGGTGAGCATCCTCACATTACCAGGCCCTACCCAGCCGAACAAACCCGATTACGTCCATTCTGCTTTGCCAGATACAGGCGATGATCGGCAATCGACTGCAGCTCCTCAAAGTTAAACTCATCTGATGTTTCGCTACTACTGATCCCCAGCGAGGCGCTGATCCGCAAACTAACGCTATTGTGCAACAATATCTCCCGGCTATGGATACGCAGACGAATACGCTCAGCAATCGCACGCGCTTGCGGCAGTTGGGTATTGGGTAGAACGATACAGAACTCTTCACCACCAACGCGTCCGGCAATATCCTGCTCGCGAATCTGTCCCATAATAGTACTGCCAACCAACGTCAAAACACGGTCCCCTGCCTGGTGACCATGTTTATCATTGATGCCTTTAAAATAATCCAGATCCAGCTGTATGACGGATATCGGTTGATTATTCCGCCGGCAGCTTCGGGCCGCCGCGATCGCCCGTTCAAACAGAGCGCCGCGATTTAGCAGCCGCGTTAATGCGTCATGCCAGGCCTGCCACTCAAGGGACGCCTGCAACACGCTCATGTTGATGACCATACGGCGAATAACCCCCCACGACACAATCAACATGAGGGTAAACATTAACCACATCAGGGTCAGTGCGATGGAAATCGTCCCGAAATCACCACGCACTCCTTCCTTCAAAGTATGAATATGCAACAGTACGCCGTCAAAGTTGCGGATCTTTTCCCAACTGATATAGCGAGTTAACTGACGTATGCCGCCATGGTTATCATTGGTCAACGCATAACGAAGTTGTTCTTGTTCCTTTGGCGAGAGCGGCGTCAGGACATCATCCGGCGCCGAAGAGGCGAGCAAATTGAGCTGCTTGTCATACAGTTGATACTCGCCCATTTGCCCTCCTTTTACCGCACTGACCAGAAAATTCTGCAGGTCGCGGATGGAAAAATCCATCGCCAGCACCCCCAGCCAGTAGTGCTCATAATCAAGAGGGATCGAGGCCGTAACCACCTGCGGTTGCGTATACCCGTCTTCTTGTTGAGTCGTTTGCCAGAGGATCCCTCGCCCTGGATTATCACGCTGGGTTTGCCGCATAAACCATGCTGACCCCGTATCTCGCGAGAACTGCGCCAGCACCTGGCTGGAACTGCGCGGGGCATCGGTAGTGGTATAAAACCCGCTGCGAGAAACGTAGGACATGCGCTCGCTGAAAATTCTGTTGTTATTGGTCAAACGCAGAAGATAGCCCAGCTCAAGGGTAGCCATCAGTTCATTGCTGGCCTGAGGATTATTACGCGACAACAGATCATCAGCGTCGACAAAAGAATCTGAAACCCCGTATACCGTCAGAGTACGCCGGTTGTTTAGCTCGACTGACCAGATGGGATCATGACGTTTACTGATGTACTCCTGTTCGGCCCGGCGCAGAATGGCGAAATCCAGCGGATTCTCCAGTGCTGATTGCATGCTGTTGCGAAAAAAGAGCAGACGATTGAGATTAAATTGCAACAGCCCATCCATTTCATGGGCCACGTTCTCAAGATTATTACGTTGGTTGGCGACGTAGGCTTCTTCCAGTACGCGGATTTCTCGCCAGATGAGCAACGTTGAAAAGAACAGCACCACGATGAAACAGATATTGACCACTCGCCCCGGATTGAAGAGGCGATGAAACTTTTTTGGCCAGAGCGGCTTATCCATTATTTACTCGCAGTACGGTCAAAGAAACCAACAACATCAACGCTCCTTGTCCGAACGTAATCAATATTAAAAGCGCCCGCACCAGCGGGCGCTGCACATCTAATTATGCTGCGAATGTTGCCCTTCGCCGCGGACCAACTCATCTTCACGGAAGGCTTCACGCTGTACGACCTGTCCGTCATACCACCGGCACTCGACCATATCGTCGGCAATGCCGGTGACGACCATTCGCGGCCCGCCATTTTTTCGTCTGACTTCATCACTGACCAACAAGACCATTTTTGCCTCCGGTATCAGGAAGAAACTGTTTCACCTTAGACGACCCCGGCCCATTTTGCGTAGCCGGCGCAGGGATTTATTTCGCTTTACCGCGTAACGCGGTGATAGCTTTAACGACGCCAAAGACGATAGCGCCAATGATAAATCCTAGCACCAGATTAGCGGCCACAGGCAATGTGGATGCCAGCATTCCGCTTAGCCCATGGGCAAAATTCTCGATGAAATGATGCAGCGGCGCTACGCCGTGAACCACGATACCGCCGCCAACCAGAAACATCGCCAGGGTACCGACGAAAGTCAGAATTTTCATCAATCGCGGCGCGATGGCCAGGAGCGCTTTTCCAACCCACTGCGCCAGTGCGCTTTTCTTCTCCGCCAGCCAATATCCCATGTCATCGAGCTTAACAATGACGCCCACCAGGCCATAAACCCCAACGGTCACGAGAATGGCGATGCCGGATAAAATCAGGATCTGATTAAGCAATGGCGCATCAGCTACAATACCCAGGGTAATCGCGACGATTTCGGCTGATAAGATAAAGTCGGTACGGATCGCCCCTTTTACTTTATCGCGCTCAAAGGCCTGCGGATCCTGGGCTGCAAGCGTTTCCAGCCGCTGCTTGCGCAATTTCGGATCCTCCTTATTCTTGCGCGCGTGCAGGTTATGCAGCACTTTTTCAAAGCCTTCAAAGCAGAGAAATGCGCCGCCCAGCATCAATAGCGGCGTAATGGCCCAGGGAATAAAGGCGCTGATGAGTAACGCCAGCGGCACCAGAATCACTTTATTCAGGAACGAGCCTTTTGCCACTCCCCATACCACCGGGAGCTCGCGGTTGGCTCTTACGCCTGTGACCTGCTGCGCATTGAGAGAAAGATCATCGCCCAGTACGCCAGCCGTTTTCTTGGCCGCCAGTTTTCCCATGACGGAGATATCGTCCAGCAGCGTGGCAATATCGTCCAATAAGGTTAAAAGACTACTTCCCGCCAAAATGTGCTTCCTTCAATTTCTGTTTATGAAACATAGAGTATGAGGCAAAAGCGCCCTCTCGCCCAGAGATGTCATTAGTCAACAAAAATATAACAAAAAAAGCACATTGAAAGCGCTCGCCAGCACGTTAGTTTTCACGTTAACTATATGTTCCCTTTCTATCTCTTTTCGTCGCGAGGAAGTATGTCTACCCGTCAGCTGTTACCCCTTATCGGCGCGCTGTTTGCGCTGTATATCATTTGGGGTTCAACCTATTTTGCTATCGCTATTGGCGTTGCCAGCTGGCCGCCGTTGATGATGGCCGGGATCCGCTTTCTCTCTGCCGGCGGCGTGTTGCTTATCTATTTACTGGCCACCGGCCATAAACTCCCGGCCCGCCGGCCGCTACTTAATGCGGCCCTGATAGGCATCCTGTTGCTTGCCGTCGGCAATGGCTTCGTCACCCTTGCAGAACATCAGCATGTACCATCAGGCATCGCAGCGGTGATGGTCGCCACCGTACCGCTGTTTACGCTCTGCTTCAGCCGTTTTTTTGGCATTGCTACGCGCAAGCTGGAATGGTTCGGTATTGCGATCGGTCTGGCGGGAATAGTGATGCTCAATAGCGGCGGCAACCTCAGTGGCAATCCCTGGGGCGCATTGCTGATTCTGATTGGTTCCCTGAGCTGGGCATTTGGCTCGGTTTACGGTTCCCGTATTGAATTACCAACCGGGATGATGGCGGGCGCGATTGAAATGCTGGCGGCAGGGATGGTGCTTTCCGCGGCATCCTGGTTCTCAGGCGAAAAACTCGCTCAAATGCCCTCCTGGTCTGGAATATTTGCCGTTGCGTATCTGGCCATTTTTGGCTCGCTTATCGCCATCAACGCCTATATGTATCTGATACGTAACGTAACGCCGGCGGTTGCTACCAGCTATGCCTATGTCAATCCGGTTGTCGCCGTGCTGCTGGGGACCGGATTTGGCGGCGAAAGTCTCTCATTTATCGAATGGCTGGCGCTGGCGGTGATTATTTTCGCGGTCGTGCTGGTGACACTAGGTAAATATCTCTTCCCTGCCCGCTCAACCGTTACGCCTTGTCAATCGGATCGATAAAACCGATTCCCTGAGTGTCGATCTGCGCGCAATCGCCACCGCCGCAGATCCACTCCTCCAGACGATCGCATAAAGCCTCATCGCTTAATTTCTGCCGCCCGCGGAGCGCGCACTCCCAGACAATCAGCACCCGCCAGCCTTGTGCTAACAACATCGCTAGATCGCGGCGATCGCGCTGCACGTTAGCGCCAATCTTTTTCAGCCAGAAATCGGTACGGGTCGCCGGTACTTTAAACAGATAACAGTGATGATGATGCCAAAAGCAGCCATGGGTGAAAATAACGCAGCGGTAGTCAGACAGCAGAAAATCAGGCCGCCCCGGTAGCGATGCCTCCTGAACGCGAAAAGTGAATCCGGCCTGCGTTAGCAGCGCCGCCAGCCGCTTCTCAATTGCCGTATCGCGGGTCGCGATAGCGCGCATATTTTTACTACGGGTGCCCTTATCATGAACGTCCGCCATCGCTATCTCCTGCAACGCGCCGCTTTACCGCCTCGGAAATTCGCGGCGCCAGCAGCTTCGCTACCGCGGCAAACACCGGAACAATCACCGAGTTGCCGAACTGGCGATAGGCCTGGGTATCGGAAACCGGAATACGAAAACGGTATTCTCCAGGGGCTTCGAACCCCATCAACCGTGCGCATTCACGCGGCGTTAAACGCCGCGGGCGGCGCTGTTGATTTTGTGGATCGTCAAAGTGCTTTTCGCCCAATGGCTTATCCCAACCGCGATCGACCAGAATCTCAGCGCCATCTTTGTAGTAGCGCGCCGAAAGCGTTCGCGCAACGCTGCCTGGATTGGTCGGGTCGACCAGACCGTAGCCAAAACCGTTGCCACGCGCCTGGTGTTTACGCGCGTAACGGTAGAGATATTTCCATAAAACCGGCGTCAGGATGAATTTAGCATCGACGGTAGGATCCAATAACTCGCCAAAGGTCGGCCGCTGCGGCGGGTACAGGCTGGCGATATCGCGCAGCGTAAATCCTTCATGCAATTGTAAATCGCGACGGAAACCCACCAGCACGATACGCTCACGGTGTTGGGGTAAGAAATGACGCCCATCGATCACTTTTGGATCATCGACGCCCGCATGATCGGCATCCGCCACCTCATAGCCTAGTTCATCCAGCGTCTGCATGATAATACGGAAGGTTCTTCCTTGATCGTGGCTCTTCAGATTCTTGACGTTTTCCAGCACGAAGATCGGCGGACGGTGGGCGGCAATAATTCTAACGACATCAAAAAACAGCGTTCCCTGAGTTTCACAGGCAAAACCATGAGCGCGCCCCATGGCATTTTTCTTGGATACTCCCGCGAGCGAAAAAGGCTGACAGGGGAAGCCCGCGAGCAGTACATCATGTTGCGGGATCGCCTCACGGATAGACTTCGCCGCCTCTTCATCACTGATATCGGCGCGCTGGCTGAGAGTGATTTCGCGGATATCGGCGTTAAAGCTGTGCTCTTGCGGATCGCAATACCAGTTAGCTTTATAGGTACGTACGGCGTGTTTATTCCACTCGCTGGTAAATACGCACTGCCCACCAATAGCTTCAAAGCCGTGACGAATGCCGCCGATGCCGGCGAAGAGATCGATAAAACGAAAGGCATAGTCCGGATGATGGCGCGGCGGGGCCGGTAACAGGCTCGCCAGATGAGCGCACTCCGCGTTAGTCAATCTACTTGCCGCACGGCTCACCGTCGCCACCCGTTTGAGTATCGCCGGGCTCCAGTGCTGGTCGCCAACCGCGACCAGCTGTGCGACCAGGGTTTTGACATCATATATCGTCATCAGCTGGCGCAACAACGCCTGCGCGTGTTCCCCTGACGGTAAAGACAGGAGGTTTTTTTGGGATAAATTTTGCGGCATAACCTCAACCAGCACGGACAATTTTTGCAGAGAGTACCACAAATAGTCGCAACGGATTTAAACCGCTGGCGCAAAGCGGCGTAAAACCGCTTCATCCAACGACAACGGGTCGCCACGCAGTTCGGCGCTCAGCTTCGCCATAAATTGCACCAGAAATTGGGCGTTATGCACCGCCAAGGCTCTTCCCTGCTCCGTTTGCATGGTCTCAGGCAGACGGAGCAATTTGCTCTGGAAATGGTCGAGAGCATATTTCTTGTCATCAAGATCGCGCTGGTCAGCAAAGGGGTCGTTAGCATCAAATAAAATCGTGTTTAGCGCGCCTGAAACGGCAAAGACACGGGCCAGGCCAATTGCGCCCAAAGCTTCCAGACGATCGGCATCCTGGACTATTTTTGCCTCTACGCTTTGTGGCAGTATTGCCGCACTAAAGCTATGCGCTTCAATGGCATGCATAACAGCAGGATAACGGTCGGCTGGAAAGTCGGGGAAAGCGCTTTGCAGGATAGACCGCGTTTTCTGCGCCGCCATGCGTGAAGAATGATGACGTTGAGGATGGTTTTTAGCCAGGCTGACAATATCGTGAAAGTAGCAGGCCGTCAGGATAACCAACTCGTCAGCGCCGCTCTCGTCGACCAGTTGCTGCGCGGTACTCCAGACGCGGCGAAAGTGCGAAATGTCATGCGCCGCATCTTCCTGTGCATGATGCGTATTTAACCAGTTTTCAAATCGTTGTTGCCATTCAGCTAATAACATGAGCGTTTCCTGATGCCTGGGACTAGCCACGAGCATAGCAACTTTAATCGCGCTGTTCATGTACCTGAATAGGGGGACGCGTGTACCAGGCTATCGCCCCAAGGATTAACCCCACTGCCCCCAGCACCAAAAAACCCAGCAGCGCGCCAATCCATTTGCCCGCCGTTGATCCCCATTCACCATCAATGCTGGCGCCGGGAACACTTTGAATCCGCCCCACTATCCACCAGTACCGTACCATCGCCCACACAAAGTAAGCGCAAAAAGCGTAAAAAGCCCATAACGCCAGCTTTCCAACGGGCCCCCGTTTCGCTTTCGTGTCCATTAAATCCTTCTCCATACATCAACCACAACGCATCATCGTCAACCACACATTTGTGACGCAAATCACATTATACAATTATCATGCTTATCTGGAAGCATGAGTGTAGTACTGAGCGCTTTTGGACATCCGTGAACGCAGGAGCGGTACTCCCCTATATATTACGGCTGTGTTCATGCTTTTAAATAAGACGATTTGCTGAAATTCAGCGATGTTCGTTATCAAACAAAATTATTTCAAATGATGACTTATCACTTTATAACCGATGATATTATTATGCCATTTACAATACACATATCATTATCATAAAAAATTAAAAAACCTTTAGTATCAACAACCATAATAAGTCACTAATAAGCCACGGAAATACTCATTACCCAAAGAATAGAAAATACATATATTGAATATAAAATAAATATTTTGAAATATTTTAATATACCTTTATTACATTTTTTATTTAATTAAAAATGAACTTAAGCGGCTAGTATCGATTTGTCATTCCACAGGGAATTAGACAATTCATATTAATTATGATTAAAGGGAATACATAATGAAAAGAAAAGTATTGGCTATTATGCTGCCAGCGTTATTAGCAGCAGGCGCGGCGCACTCTGCGGAAATTTATAATAAAAACGGCAATAAACTGGACCTCTACGGAAAAGTTGACGGCCTGCACTATTTCACTGACGATGCTTCTGAAGATGGCGACCAAACCTACGTACGTTTCGGCCTGAAAGGCGAAACACAGATCAACGATCAGCTGACCGGCTACGGCCAGTGGGAATACAATATTCAGGCTAACACCACTGAAGGTGAAGGCGCTAACTCCTGGACTCGTCTGGGTTTCGCGGGTCTGAAATTTGCTGATTACGGTTCACTGGACTACGGCCGCAACTACGGCGTTATTTATGATGTTGAAGCCTGGACCGATGTGCTGCCGGAATTCGGCGGCGATACCTACACCCAAACTGACGTCTTCATGCTCGGCCGTACCAACGGCGTGGCGACCTACCGCAACAGCGATTTCTTCGGCCTGGTAGATGGTCTGAACTTTGCCCTGCAGTATCAGGGTAATAACGAAAACGCGGGTTCTGGCGAAGGCACCAATAACGGTGGCGATCGTAAACTGGCGCGTGAAAATGGCGACGGCTTCGGTATCTCTACTTCCTACGATTTCGGTATGGGCATCAGCTTCGGCGCGGCATATGCTTCTTCCGATCGTACCAACAATCAGGTGGCTGCCTCTGCCAGCAGCGCATACGCCGGCGGCGATAAAGCCGATGCCTGGACCGTAGGCGCGAAATACGATGCTAACAACATCTACCTGGCAGCGATGTACGCGGAAACCCGCAACATGACCTCCTTCGGTAAATCCACCAGCTATCTCGGCGGCGGTATTGCCAACAAGACGCAGAACTTCGAAGTCGTTGCCCAGTATCAGTTCGATGATTACGGTTTACCGCTGCGCCCATCCGTTGCATATCTGCAGTCTAAAGGTAAAGACCTGTACAACAGCGGCGACAAAGACCTGGTTAAATACGTTGATGTGGGTATGACTTACTACTTCAACAAAAACATGTCCACCTATGTTGATTACAAAATCAACCTGCTGGACGAAGATGACTACTTCTACCGCGCAAACGGCATCGCCACCGATGACGTTGTCGCGCTGGGTCTGGTCTACCAGTTCTAAGATCCCCTCATGACCAAAGCCTGCCACGCGCAGGCTTTTTTATTTTAACGGTCAGCCAATACTGCCTCGCGCGACGTCGGCATCAATTCACTGAATTCATTTAAATTTCGCCAAGGAAGTGGCTCAATAGCACTTCAGCAGCGGAAGGGATACTCGCGAGCGCACGAGAGCGGAAACGCTGAAATTTAGTCCTGGTCTGAGTCAGAAAATGAGAAGATTCTTTGGCGCCCTTGTCTGCTTCAGCGCTATGCTTTTTTGTAAAGGGATTGTCTCAGCGGGATATGCATCACTGAAAAGGATAAGCGTAAGTGATTGAATAGTGGCGGAGAGAGGGGGATTTGAACCCCCGGTAGAGTTGCCCCTACTCCGGTTTTCGAGACCGGTCCGTTCAGCCGCTCCGGCATCTCTCCGCTGTTGAGGTTGCTATAATGCCAGGTTCTTTGGCATTTTAATAGCTCCAGTCCCTTAAATTGAGTTCAAGTGACGACTTTGCGAGCGATATGATGTTTAAATGGCCGTGGAAAGCAGAAGAACAGACAGGCAATGGCGAAATCCCGTGGGAACAAGCGGTTGCCATTCCGGTTTTAGCAAACCTCACTCATCAGGAACAGCAACAGCTGTGCCAAATGGCAGCACGTTTTTTACAGCAAAAACGTCTGGTGCCGTTACAGGGATTTGAGTTAACCCCATTACATAGCGCGCGTATCGCCCTACTCTTTTGTCTGCCGGTGCTGGAGCTTGGCCTTGAGTGGTTAGATGGCTTCCATGAAGTCCTGATCTACCCAGCGCCCTTCGTCGTCGATGACGAATGGGAAGATGACATCGGCCTGGTGCATAATCAACGCATTGTGCAATCCGGGCAAAGCTGGCAGCAGGGTCCCATTATCCTTAACTGGTTAGATATTCAGGACTCTTTCGATGCCTCAGGTTTTAACCTGGTGGTGCACGAGGTCGCGCATAAACTGGATTCACGTAACGGCGATCGCGCCAGCGGCGTCCCTTTTATTCCCTTGCGTGAAGTCGCTGGTTGGGAACACGACCTGCATGCGGCGATGAACAACATTCAGGATGAAATCGATCTGGTCGGCGAAAGCGCCGCCAGCATTGATGCCTATGCGGCAACCGATCCGGCTGAGTGCTTTGCGGTGCTCTCAGAATATTTCTTTAGCGCACCGGAGCTATTCGCACCTCGCTTCCCGGCGCTATGGCAGCGGTTCTGCCTGTTCTATCGTCAGGATCCGCTACAGCGTTTACGGGAAAACGATCTACTGGATGAAGACGACGCGCGCGTTGTTCATTAAAAGCCCACTTTGAACTAAATTTCGCCAATTGAATCAGCTGGTTAAATTTAGTGTTGACACTAAAATGCGAGGCCATTAGTATGCGCCTCGTTCACACGATTCCTCTGTAGTTCAGTCGGTAGAACGGCGGACTGTTAATCCGTATGTCACTGGTTCGAGTCCAGTCAGAGGAGCCAAATTTAAAAAGCCTGCTTTCGAGCAGGCTTTTTGCTTTTTAACATCCACGCCAGTTAAAAACTGCTTTCTACCGCTGAACGACTAATATTCACCGGCATCCCGGAGCGCCTCTGTAACGCTGAATCCGCGCGCCCGACATTCACGCCCGCGCCCTGTACAAACTCACGGATTGCCGGGGTATATGGCAGCGGTACTTTACGGTCTGACTGAAATTCAGCGCGATTACGCGATAACGGTTCATGCACTTCCAGCCAGCGGCTACCGTCCGGTTCAGTCGTGTATTTTACCGGCTGATCGATAATCTGTACTCGCGTGCCAACGGGCACATTATCGAACAGGTATTTGATGTCATCGTTGCGCAGGCGAATACAGCCCTGGCTCACCCGCAGGCCAATGCCAAAATTGGCATTCGTTCCATGAATGGCATACAACCTGCCAATATAGATAGCATACAGCCCCATCGGATTATCTGGCCCGGCGGGCACCATCGCCGGCAGGGTTTTACCTTCTTTGGCATACTCGCGACGGGTATTCGCCGTCGGCACCCAGGTAGGCCCTTCCTGCTTACGTTCCACCGCCGTCACCCAATTACGCGGCGTCTCGCGCCCCGCCTGACCGATACCGATCGGTAACACCTCGACGGTAGTGCCCTCAGGCGGATAATAATAAAGCCGCATCTCGGCGACGTTTATCACGATACCGCTACGTACAGTAGCAGGCAGGATCAATTGCTGTGGGATAATCAACGAGCTTCCCGATTTGGGCAGATAGACATCGACGCCGGGGTTAGCCTCCAGCATATTGCTCAGCCCCTGCCCGTACTGCGCGGCAAAGGTTTCCAGCGGTTGGGTATTACGCTCGGGCACGTTAATTTTCATCGGGCTGCCAACCAGACGACTCCCTTCCGGCGGCAACGGATAACTTACCGCCAATGCGCTGTGGCTGGCCAACATCATCACCAGAGAGCAAAGCAACATCATACGCCGCACCATCATTTTCCCTTCCTCAGTCGCGACTCACGTGAATGAATTATAGCTGCTTTGTCGCCTCCCGCTTGCCCGCTGGCCGCACTCAGATTTGATAATCGATCGCCACTTCCTCCGGCTCCATCGCCTGGCGCTTAATCTCATCCAGCGATAGTCCAGCATTGCACAGTTCAATGAAGCGCCAGACGTAGTTACGTTGTAACTGACCGCGTTTGAGCCCCAACCAAACGGTATTGGCATCAAAGAGATGGCGTGTTTCCAGCCGGGTAAAGGTATCCGCTTCGCGAGCATCGCCGGATTGCTCCGCCACCAGCCCCACGCCCAAGCCCAGCTCCACGTAAGTTTTGATCACATCCGAATCCTGGGCGCTGAGGACGATATCCGGCATCAGCCCTTTACGGGTGAAAGCTTCATCAATACGCGAGCGCCCGGTGATCCCCTGACGGTAGGTAATTAACGGCCAGCGCGCAATAGCCTCGAGCGTGAGCGGCGTAACCTCAATCAGTGGATGATCTTTTGGCACTAACAGACTGTGGTGCCAGCGAAACCAGGGGAATGCCACCAGCGTCGGGTCGTTACTTAAGCGCTCGCTGGCGATACCAATATCCGCCCCGCCGTTGTGCAACAACGCCTCGATTTCCTGCGGCGTCCCTTGCACCAGTTCCAACCGCACTTCGGGGAAAAGTTCGCGAAAAGCTTTAATTACCGGCGGTAGGCTATAACGCGCCTGAGTATGCGTGGTGGCAATAGTTAATACGCCTGAAGCGTCATTGGTAAAAAGATCGGCCAGCCGGCGAACATTGCTGGCCTCGTTGAGGATCCTTTCGGCAATGGAAAGCAGCGCTTTACCGGGTTCGGTCATCCCCAGAAGACGCTTACCGCGGCGGATAAAGATTTCTATCCCCAGCTCTTCTTCCAGCTCACGAATATGGCGGCTGACGCCAGATTGCGAGGTGTACAGCATATTAGCGACTTCCGTCAGGTTGTAATCCCGACGGGCCGCCTCGCGAATAATTTTTAGTTGCTGGAAATTCACCTTTTCCCCCAGGTCTTCAGACATAACATGATGTCTATTGTTAAAGTCTGTTTACCCGGCAAACAAATAATAAAAACCAGCAACTTATTCCTTAAAAGAATATAACCTAACTGACCAGCTGTAATTCACGATTCTCCAACGAAGGACGGCTGACCAGCGACAGCAGGATATCTTTGACCGCCTGAGCCTGAGGAGATAAACCGCCGCGCGCCGAGGTATTCAGTGAGAGCGACAGGCTCATCGACGGGGTGCTGATGCGCGCCATCCAGCCATTTGCCGTAGCACACAGCGAGCGCGCCGCCGATTCCGGCAGTACGGTAACGCCCATTCCACTGGCGATAGCGGCAGTTAATGTAGTGATGGATTCGATCTCGCCGATCACTTTTGCCGACAGGCGGCGTAAGGTAAAGGCTTCCGTCACCCTGGCACAGACAGCGCTATAGTCACGCGGTAAAAACAGACTCATCTCCGCCACCGCAGAGAGATCAACGCTTTGTCCCGGGCAGTTTTGCGTGCCGACCAGATACAAATCCTCTTTTAGCAACGGCTGGCTGACCACTCCCGCTACCGGCGAACGTTCGTACAACACCGCCATATCCAGTTGGCCGCCAAGCAGCTTGTCATTTAAAACGCTGCCGCTACATTCCTGCAGATAGACGTTGACCTCGGGAAGCTCATTACGCACGGTCTGCAGCAACGGCATGGTGATCGCCGAAGCCGCCGTTCCCGGTGCAAGGCCAATCGCCACCTGCCCGCTCAGCGTCTGGCCCACATTATGTACCGCCAGATGCGCCTGTTCACACTGACGCAAAATGGTTCGCGCGTGGGTATAGAGAATTTTCCCCGCTTCGGTTGGCGTAACGCCTCGTTTGGTGCGGATCAGCAGTTTCTGCTCCAGTTCACCTTCCAGGGTCGCTACCTGCTGACTCAGCGCCGGTTGTGCGATATGCAAGACTTCAGCGGCCTGGGTCAGACTGCCGATATCGACGATTTTCACAAAATACTTCAGTCGTCTTAAGTTCATTTTGCCTCCTGTAAGGGAATGCCACTACTGGCCATTAAGTTACAGGGATTTTGCAAGATGCTTGCCAGGTTTTACGTAGCCGCTCACCGCCCTGCTGGCGCGGTAAAATAAGGGTTAGTGATAATACTGCTGGCTTCCATGAGCGCATGATATGCCCCATTAGGGGTATAAATGCACCATTTCGGTGCATTTCCGCCGGCGTTTACTCTAAAAGGGTTTTGATTGTTGAAATTGTCAGCAGTCGAACGCTTTATGGCGATTCAGCCTTTGACAACACCCTAAGTCATCGATAATATGCGCCCCGTTCACACGATTCCTCTGTAGTTCAGTCGGTAGAACGGCGGACTGTTAATCCGTATGTCACTGGTTCGAGTCCAGTCAGAGGAGCCAAATTTAGAAAAGCCTGCTTTCGAGCAGGCTTTTTGCTTTTATTTGCTTTATACACCTTCTGCTTTGATTATCACTTGCGTTAAGGTAGCGTCATCGTTCGTTTCACCAGATGATCCTGCATGTTTATCGTTACCGACACCTTCCGCGATTTACCTTTTATTCAGCATGCCGAGTGCGGCTATCTTCGCGCTGACCCGGCGTTAAAATTCTGTCGGGTACGTTTCGCCAGGACACAATTACAGGACGCACTTTTCAACCAATACGCCGTCCCGTTCCCTTCTTCTCTTGCGGGCGCCGTCGTAAAACGTAAAGCCGAATATCTGGCCGGGCGCTACTGTGCGCACTATTTACTGCGACAAGCCGGCTGCTTAGAGCCGGTGTTAAGCGCCGCCGATCGCGCGCCAGTTTGGCCGGCAGGCTGGCGAGGAAGCGTCTCGCATAGCGAAGATATCGCCATCGCGGTGGTTGCCGCAGAGGCCGACGGCCGGTATCCCGGGGTCGATATCGAGCATCTGCAACCGGGGGTCATGCGGGAAAGCGCCGATATGTTTGTCTCGAAAACGGAACAGGCGCTGCTTTCCTGTTGTGGGCTGGATATGGAGTGGGCACTGCTGCTGGCTTTCTCAGCCAAAGAGAGCCTGTTCAAAGCGCTATATCCGCGCGTACAGCAGATGTTTGATTTTGATGCCGCCGCCATAGTCGCAGTCGACCCGGCAAAACAGCGTTTCACGTTACGCCTCAATAAAACGCTCAGCGACGCCTTTGCCGCAGGTAGCCCGTTCAGCGGCGAATATCACTTCAGTGAAGGTACCGTTCTTACCTGCCTGTGCTAGCTGTTCATTTCGCCCCTTCGGGATTATGATGGCGCTAACTATTTGACCTGCATACAGTGATAGATAAATGGATGTCATCGGCATCATTATGTCAGCGGGGAAATCCTCCGTCGACGTAGCGCTTTATACCTTATTACCCATTATGGTCGTCATGCTGATCATAATGAAATATCTCGAAGTCCGCGGAATTCTCGACATCATCGTGCGCTGGCTGGCGCCGCTGCTAAAACCCTTTGGGTTGACCGGCATGAGCGCCTTCGCGCTGATTCAGATAAATTTTGTGAGTTTTGCCGCCCCGCTCGCCACGCTGGCGATTATGGATAAACGTGGTGTTTCCGACCGACAAATGGCCGCCACCCTGGCGATGGTGTTCGCCATGGGCCAGGGCAACGTTTTCTACCCCTTAACGCCGTTTGGCCTGCACTGGCTGGCCGCAATCACCATTTCTATTGTCGGTGGACTCTGCGCCGCAGCGGTCTGCTGGTACGCCACCGGGCGTAAGTTATCCATTGTCGAGAGCAGCCGGGCAGAAGTACTCCCGGAAAGCGAACAAAATAATCACGGGCTGATTGCGGTGATCAATAGCGCCGGCGCCGACGCTATCCGCCTGGCGCTTGGTGCCGTGCCGATGCTGATTTTATCTTTGACCATCGTCGGCCTGATGCAGGCGGCTGGCGTCATCGAAATGCTGCAGCGCGTGCTGATGCCGCTGCTGCAATGGCTACATATCCCGGAAAACTTCGTTCTGCCCGCGCTGGTGAAATGTGTGGCGGGCGGTACCGCCTATTTTGGGGTTATCTCCGAGCTGGCGCAGCAGGGAAAAGTGACGCTCAGCCAGATTAACGCCTCCGCGGGGCTGCTCATCCAGACTTTCGACCTACCCGGCATCGGCATTTTCCTTGGCGTCAGCTCAAGATTTGTGCGTCTTTTCCGCTTCGTCGCCCCTGCCGCCCTCATCGGTATTGCGCTGCGGACGGTATTGCACATCCTGGTGTTCTGAGCCCAACGGTAGACGCTGATCAATCCGCTGCAGCAGGTAGGGGAAAAACGGGTTAGAGGTGGCGCGCATTAACGTATCAAGACCGACGCTCAGCGTCGCGGTCTCGCCGCGTAGCGAAATGGTGCCAAGACTAATACCGCTAAGGTTTTTCTCCGTCGGCTCGCGGCCATACAGCGAATCGGTGATGGGGAACGGCACCGCGATATGCGAAAGCGAGTACATATCCTGCGGCCAGGACAAATGCAGCGCCTGGGTTCTCTCGGCGGTTTGCCCCGCCAGCGTCAGGCGCGCGACGGTATCGAGGGTGTGCTGAGTCGCATTCGTCACGATCGTCGTGGAGTACGGACGCGGCGCCGGAGGTAACAAGGTATTCACCGCCGAATAAGTCGCCGGACGAAACAGCGCCCGCAGGTTCGCCGCCTGATTAATATCGAAAATCACCAGTTCGCTGCCGTTGTCCGGCAAATAGCGGTATAACGAATCAACCACTGCTCGAGTACTGACCGTAGAATCAATCACCGACTGAAAGGTTAACACCGGCGCAATAGAAGTTAGCCGCTGGCTCTGCGCCGCCTGGATAATCTGTTTTTGTAAGGCCTGGGTCAGCAGCCACGACTGGCGCGCTGCCTTTACCGGAAATGAATTGTACTTATAAGGGTTAAACTCCGGAATGACGTTTAGCCACGCCGCGCGCGCAAAGGCGGGAAACACCGAAGGCAGGCCAGCCAACCCGGCGAAACGGGCGAAAGCGGTGACGCCAATCATCGGCGAAAGTAGAATAATCTGCTGCGGCCTGACCAGCGATTTATCGGTCAGTTCATCAAGCGCATACTTCAACGCCAGCGCGCCGCCGTTAGAATATCCCACCAGATGCAGCGGCACATCCCCACCGGCAAGTCGCGTCGCTTCTCGTACCGCCAGGCGAGTTGTCGCCAGCCACTGTTGCCAATCAACGTGGGTTAATGCGCCAGGCGCGGTACCGTGGCCGGGTAAGCGCGGCGCCACCGCGACAAAACCTTGCCGTTGATACTCTTCCGCCAGATAGCGCACGCTGTAGGGAGAGTCGGTTAATCCATGCAGCAACACCACCGCCCCACGCGGTTTGCCGGATGGCAGTAGGATAAAGGAGCGATTCCAGTCTGGCGTAAAGCGTTGTGGGTAGACCAGGCTGTCGCGATAAAAGCGATTTAGCGGCGTTTTGTCAGCGGCTGATAGCTGGTCACTGACCTCACGCCGCAAATCAGCAAATATTTCATCTTCCCGCTTGAGATAGCTGGCAAAGCTGGCGCGGTCGATTTCACCGGCGGTCATCTCATCCCCAGACCAGGTATGCCAGCGCTGCAACGCGGGGCCGCGTTCCGATTCATAGATTCGTCCGATGAAAAACACCACCACAACAATAGCGGCGGCGACCAGCGCTTTTTTCGCCAGCGAGACTATCCTTAATCCAGATTGATTCAGAATCTTGTTAAATCGCATCAAAGCCATAGGTGTTATTTGCCTGTCCCGCTGCATCGCCGAGTTAAGATTTAACAACGTCAGCTAAACGTAAATTAAACCAATGGGTAGTTTCAGTTGTCTTTAAAACGATAACACGGCAATTATCATTCTGAGTGTAACAAGCCTGGGTGAAAACATGGAGTGGTGGGTAAAGAAAGTACGGAAAAATTCCTCTACAGCAACGACTTGCGTGGTTCTACAGAGCGGTCAGTTCGTGGTGATTGCTGAAATCGAAAGCCGATGCAGACTGCAGGAAGGCGATAAGTTAACGCCTGGCCCTAATGCGCTTTATTACATCAACAATAACGGCGCGGCGACATTAAGAGTGATAAGCGCAAGTAATTTTAGCGCCGAACGTTGGGCAAAGACAGCCTGATCCTGGGTGGCTAAGCTTTTATTATCAACGAGTTTGAATATTTATCCGGGACAGTAATTTTCCTTCGCCATTTTCACGCTGTAGCATACTATCGTCAGTATCAGCAGACCTGAAACAAGGAGCGAATGATGAACCAGAAGGCCGTCAGTCTGACCCCGGAGCAGGCGCTTTCCCAGTTGGAAGCGCAGTATGAAAGAGCGGTTAACGCGTTGCGTAAGGCCATTGGCGAGTACATTCACCACAATATTCTTCCTGATGAAATAGCCCGTGCTGAAGGCTTATTCGTCTATCCTCAATTGTCTGTCTCGTGGGATGGCGCCGAGCACAAAGCCTTAAAAACCCGAGCCTGGGGGCGATTCACCCATGCAGGCTGCTACACCACCACCATTACCAATCCAAAACTCTTTCGCGCTTATCTGCTGGAACAATTAACTCTGCTGTATCAGGATTACGGCGCGCATATTAGCGTCGGCAATTCGCAGCACGAAATTCCCTTCCCTTACGTGATTGATGGCTCTGCGCTGACGCTGGATCGCTCGATGAGCGCCGGATTAACGCGTTATTTTCCGACCACCGAACTGTCACAAATTGGCGATGAAACCGCCGATGGTCTGTTCCACGCCACCGAGTATTATCCGCTGTCGCATTTTGACGCCCGCCGCGTCGATTTTTCACTGGCACGCCTGAAGCACTACACCGGCACGCCGGTTGAACACTTCCAGCCGTATGTCTTGTTTACCAACTACACGCGTTACGTCGATGAATTCGTCAGTTGGGGCTGTAGCCAGATCCTCGATCCGGATAGCCCGTACATTGCCCTCTCCTGTGCGGGCGGGATTTGGATCACCGCCGACACGGAGGCACCGGAAGAGGCGATTTCCGATCTGGCATGGAAAAAACACCAGATGCCGGCCTGGCACCTGATCACTAACGACGGTCAGGGCATTACATTGATCAACATCGGCGTCGGCCCGGCCAATGCCAAAAATATTTGCGATCATCTCGCGGTGCTGCGCCCTGACGTCTGGCTGATGATTGGTCACTGTGGCGGTCTGCGTGAGAGCCAGTCGATAGGCGACTATGTACTGGCGCATGCCTATTTACGTGACGACCACGTACTGGATGCGGTGCTGCCGCCGGATATTCCCATCCCGAGTATCGCCGAAGTGCAGCGCGCGCTGTATGACGCCACTAAACAGGTTAGCGGCATGCCGGGGGAAGAGGTCAAACAGCGTCTGCGTACCGGTACGGTGGTGACCACCGATGATCGCAACTGGGAATTGCGTTATTCCGCCTCGGCGCTGCGCTTTAACCTCAGCCGGGCGGTAGCCATCGATATGGAAAGCGCCACCATCGCCGCGCAGGGCTACCGTTTCCGCGTACCTTACGGCACGCTGCTGTGCGTCTCCGATAAGCCGCTGCATGGCGAGATTAAGCTACCGGGACAAGCGAACCGCTTCTACGAAGGGGCAATTTCCGAGCATCTGCAGATAGGGATCCGCGCCATCGATCTGCTGCGCGCCGAGGGCGACCATATGCACTCCCGCAAGCTGCGTACCTTCAACGAACCGCCGTTCCGTTAATCCGCCCACCCGCTTTGTATGGCATCATGCAAAGCGGGTATACCGCAAATCTAGCGAGAATAAGCCAGCGTTCGGGATAAATAATATCGATACAATGAGAACCCCCCCAGGGCTGCGGCGATTACCGAATTCACCAGCCAGACAGCTGCAAAATTAAAGTACTCGAGTATGACGCTGTTGATGGCGTTGGCCGCAAATAACCCGCCAGCCGCCACCAGTGAAATAGCGCCATCGCGCCCCATGCAATACCGGCACGTAATTCATTAAAAATACGGCTAAATACCGTCTGTGCGAAAATAACGAACAAGGTATTAACGAAGAAAACCACGCTAACAAAATACTCGCTATACTGGTGGGTGATAAATATTGGCAACAGGTACTCAATATGAGAGTAAAAATACATAAAGAAAAATTGCAGGGCAAAAACGGGGAATAACGCTGGATTAAACAGGCTAGCCGAGAGCTCGACTATCAGCGACCGGCGCCCCGCCAATACCATTCATCACCGCAGAAACGAGCAGGATCTCATGATTCGCATTCAAATCCAGAAGCGCAAACGACAGCGCGCGCACCCCCACCCCGGCAAGGGCGGCATAAACGGCAGGAAAAATATCAGCCATGCTGCCGCCAAATAAAGCGAAAACGCGCTGTGAAATGACTTTAATTGAGACCAACACACCGGCAAATGCCACGCCATAACCTAAATTATCTGACACATAAATGGCATAGTAAGGATTGATAATAAAGCTGCCGAGGCTGAATATGAACAACGACAGCAAATAGTTCAGACTACGTTTATCGTGGCAGATAAAAGAGGATTTCATTTGTGCTCCACGCGCTTAGCTAATTTCAGCGGCAGACTCAATAGCCGTCGCCAGCGTCTCTAATGAATTGAGTAACTGCTCATGGCTACTATCGCGCAAAATGATATGGCCAATAAAATCGGCATTCGTCTTAATTTCGCCATTAAGGATGTCGCCGATTTTGGCTGAAAAGCTGGCTTCATGAAGCGTAATACCCGCCTGCAATGCCAATTGCTCAACATCTGGTAATGCCTGCAAGGTTCCTGATACGCGGGCCCGAAGCATGCGGATACCAGAGTAATAGTTCTGTTTGAGCGGCTCAGCCGTATATTTACCCTCCGCAGCCCAACATAGCCACAGCAGCCATGGATTGAAATTTTCAAAGCTCAACATCGCCAGATCCCAAATATGCATACCGGCAGGGCGCATATTGGTTTCAACAGCGGCCGTCGCGCCGGGAAGTAAAAATATTTCGTTATGCCAGGCGCCATTCGACGACGACACCAGTTCACGCATATGTTCGCCTGCAGAACGCAGCAGTATTTCATCCGCCGGGGTCAAACAGGCAGGCACCACCTGTTGATACTCCGCACGGTAGTGGCCTTCAGTAGTATGCTTTTCCGTGATCCACTGCTTACCCGCCACACTATCCCAACTAAATTCTTTCGCATTTTCGATAAGAGATTCCACCAGGATCCCTGCTTCGCGATAAGGCGCCAGTGAAGCCCAGATAGACTCGCATTGCTCAATATACTCAATCACCTGGCACCCGCGGCTATTGCCCTCCTTCGCTGGCTTGATAAACGCCTTACCGCCTAACGAATCGACCAGATCTTTAAGTTCATTCAATGATGTTACCGGCTGGCTGGTTACCGTCCGATAACCGGCGGGATGGAATGAAGCCCTGGCATCCAGTTGACGGAATATTTGCTTATCCAGCCCTGCTTTTGCTTGTTCTGGCAGCGCGCCGGGTAGTCTGTTCTTTTGCGCCAGCAGCGCCCCCAAAGGAACACCTCGATCGGAAAATGGTAAAATACCGATGGGAGAAAGTGATTCGGTTGCCAGATATTGATGAACGACATCCGCTGAGGCCGGGAGTTGTGTAACTTCAAGCGTTGTTTCAATCACCAGATCAGCAAATTGCTCATCGCTTGCTGTTTTTTTCTCAGTAATTAATACAACTTTGGCGTCAAAATATTTTTGTGCCTCAACGCGAATTTTAGCAACATCATAAATTCTGACGTTATTATATCCAACGACAATAAAGCATGGCGTATTCATGATAAGGCTTCCACTGTGCAGGTATTAAAAATTGACTCAATGACTCTTGCGATTTTCGTTTGCTCGCCAAAGACCACACCACTCAATGGCGAGGTTGTCGGTGAGTAAGAAATTGTGCCGCGCGAGGAGACATCCTGATTTTGCACTGGCACGCCAGCCGCACCGTTTGATCTTCTATACCAAGCAATTTGAATAAACGTTTCTCTTTTAAAGTCTTGCCCGTGATATTCTCCATCCCTGATAATACCTTGACTCGACACAACCCACAGTTTCCAGTTTTACAACCAAACCTCATGTTCTCCCTGCATTCTAAAAGGCTCACCACATCCCTGAAAGTGAATTCAGTTTCACTTTTCACAAACATCACTGACGGCATCTATATTTTCCTTATAGAATTTATTTGATGAGTACTTATATTTCCACAGCCAAAGTAATAACGCGACAATAGAAATTAAAGAAAGCACTTCTGTGTTAATCGCCACCGGAAAATAACGCATAACCAGAACCGTTAATCCTGCGCCAAGACTGACGGACAACTCTTTTATTAACAGAGAATTTTCTTGCGCTGCACAATAGTCAATATAACTCAATGCACATTCAGCAATTGATAGTATTGTTAGCCATACCGCTGCTCCCCAAAAAGTATAAACATGGAAAATGCCAGGTACTGCCAAAACGATCAAACCAAGAAGTATAATCACTATCGACAACAGCATTGCTTTATCGCCACTGCGATTAATAAGCGCCATTAATGGTATCTGTATTAATGCAACAATTGCGCTGTTAAAGATGATCATCATGCCATACCAGGCTGGTAGAGTCTGTCGATGAACCAGAATTTCCTGCGGCAGGATAGAGAATACCGCAAATAATTTAACCCCAGTAACAATCCCTGCTAATACCCATTTCAACTTTCCAGATTTGGCAAAGTTCTTCGTCAGTAGCGTCTGCGCCGTCAGGTCACTTGATAAACTAAAATGGCGTGCGGTTGGTAAACAAACGAGCAATAAAGCAGCAATTACAATATAAAATAATAATGGACTCCAGTGCGGATAGAGTAATAATAACCCGGCACACAGACTGCCGAGATTAAGCATAATTTTATTATTAGCCGCTCCTGCCGGGGTTCTGGCCGCATCATTCTTCACGATATAACCCAGCACGGCGACACCATAGCTAAAGAGGACCACCGCCAGCCAATTGACGCCCGTTGCAACATTTAGTGCTAATAATACTAGTCCCAGCAGCGAGACCGACAGAGTAACTATTAATGCACGTTGACCAAACAGACCTAGCGTCAATGGGGTCAATATCAACAGAAACCGATAACCAAAAGCCAGTAAGGCATTACTGGCCGTGTCTAACCAAACATTGGCCTGCCCGAGCAGGGAAAACAGGGCAATTGCAGAGACCATCCGTAGTAACAATAGCTGGGCGGAAGATGTGCCCAACCTTTTGATAAATAATAAATAAAAGTTATTTTTTGCCACTGTCATACACTCATCTTCAGAACCACAATTGATGGGCTAAAGATATATCGCGTTAGTGTAGTACTGTTCATAGAATGTTTAGCGAAATATTCGCTTTCCTTACAGGTAAAATCTCCGGTACAGTTCGAAGAGTCAAGGCAAGTATCAGAGGTAGCCCCATTTTTAGCTTATCCCAACTACAACTGGTGAATGGCACTGCCAAAGTCACCCAGATTGTTGATTTTATCAGCGCGGCAATCATCGGCGGCCAATTATTACCGGGCAGTCGTTTACCTTCCCTGAGGGAATTCTGCGACCAGGTTGAAACCAGTAAATTTACCGTTGTGGAAGCACTGGAACGCTTGCGTGCCAGAGGACTGATCACCTCTATTCAGGGAAGAGGATATTTTGTCAGCCATGCACGGCAAACGACTGAGATTGACGCCGACAAGCCTCTTTCGTTAGTCAGCCCCGATCTGCATTCAAGACTGAAACACGCTTTTGCAAAAAGTAGCTATATTCTTCGTCCCGGATGCGGTTTTTTGCCTGAAGAGTGGTTGGATACTGAGTTTTTCCGTAAAGCGCTACGCCAAATTATCCGCAAACCGCAGCTAAAATTCTCTGAGTACGGTAATCCACGAGGATACCTGCCATTGAGAAAAACACTACAGATGAAAATGAATGAGGCGGGAATTAGCGTACCGGTTGAGCAGATTATTATGGCGAATAGCACCATGAATGCCATCGACATGCTGTTCCGTATTCTGATCAAACCTGGCGATACCGTGCTGATTGACGACCCTTGCTATTTCAATTTTCGCGCCAGTCTGAGTCAGCATCAGGCCAATGTTGTCTTTATCCCTCGCGGCCATACAGGGGTTGATATTGATGAGCTTGAAACCTTATTAAAAGAGTCCCGGCCCAGGGCTTATCTCACCTCCGGACTAATGCACAACCCCACCGGGCAAAGTTATAGTCTGGAAGAGATGTTTGCTTTAATCACCGTATTAAACCGCTACGATTGTCATCTCATTGAAGATGACCTATATCATGACCTGATGGAACCGGCAACCAAGCCAATGTCGGCGCTTGCCGGGCTCACTAATGCCAGTTATATATCCGGCTTCTCAAAATTGCTGAGCGCCAATATGCGGGTTGCCTATATTGCAACGAACCCATTGCTGGCTGAAAAATTAGTACAGCTAAAACAGCAGACTGGCGGCGTCACCTGTGAATTTACCGAGCAGACATTACATCAATTCTTCCGTGACGGTAGCTATAATCGCCATCAGCGCCGGCTTATTGGTAATTTGAGTGACGTCTCCTCGCGGGTAAAAAACTGGCTTCAGGAAGCAGGTTGTCGTTTCCCGGTCCTCCATTCTTACGGGTTGTTTTTATGGGCTGAATTGCCTGAACATATCGATAGTGAAACGCTGGCTGAAAGAGCATTAGCGCAGGGTCTGGCTCTGGCGCCAGGTACGCTGTTTTGTCAAAAAGCGGAAGGGCTACGCTATATGCGCTTTAATATCGCCCATAGCCACAATGATAAAGTTGCCGCGCTGGTTACCCGGTTACTAAAACCCTAATCCCTTGCTGAGACAAACCTGACTATGTGGTTTGTCTCAATACCTTAGACTGACCCCATCTGACCAGTAAAACAAAAAAGCCTGATGATACATTAGCATCATCAGGCTTTTTGATAACTTCACGAAGCTGACTTCATGAAGTCCTGAATTTGGCTCCTCTGACTGGACTCGAACCAGTGACATACGGATTAACAGTCCGCCGTTCTACCGACTGAACTACAGAGGAATCGTGTGAACGGGGCGAATATTAACGACCACGCTCAGCCATGTCAAAGGTGTTTTTTATAATGGTGTTCGTTTGCCGATTTATTCTTCACTTCGTCTAAAAAGTAACACTTATCCAGTATATTCATGACTTTTCTTCCAGCCGAGCCTTTAATCGCGGGTACTTCCACAACCAACGCCCGGTGATCATCCGGCGATAGAACAACAGCCCGCGCACCGCCCAGTCGAGCACCATACCCAGCCAGACGCCGATGACGCCCATGCCCAGCATAATCCCCAGCGTATAGCCAGCTACCACCCGGCAGCCCCACATACCCAGCATCGACACCCACATGGTGTAACGCACGTCGCGCGCGCCTTTAAAGGCGCAGGGCAAGGTCCAGGAGAGCGACCAAATTGGCATAAACAGGGCATTGAGCCACAATAACTCTTTAACCACCACTTTTACGTCTTCTTCGCTGGTGTAGAACGAAGCGATCAGGCCAGCGAACGGCGCGGTGCCCCAGGCAATAAGCGTCAGAATAATAGTCGACAGCCAGAACACGAACCAGGCCTGACGTTCCGCCTGACCAACCTGCCCTTTCCCCAGCCGTTTACCGGTAATAATGGTAGAAGCCGATCCCAGCGCGTTACCCGGCAGGTTAATTAACGAAGCCACCGAGAAGGCAATAAAGTTCCCGGCGATGACGTTGGTCCCCATACCGGCAACAAACATCTGCGTCAGCAGCTTGCCGCCGTTAAACAGTACCGATTCGATGCTCGCCGGGATACCAATACCCATCACCTCCCAGATAATGGCAAAGTTAAACGGCTTAAAGTAACTCTTCAGCGAAATACGCAGCGCCGGGTTAAAACCTGTCATCAATACCCAAATGGTTGCCAACGCGCCAATATAGCGGGCAATAGTCAGCCCCAACCCGGCGCCGACAAAGCCGAGCCCCGGCCAGGAGAAGATGCCGTAAATCAGGACACTGCTGATAATAATATTGAGAATATTCATCCCGCCGTTAATTAACAGCGGTATTTTGGTGGTCCCCGCGCCGCGAAGCGCGCCGCTACCAATTAAGGCAATGGCCGCCGCCGGATAGCTCAGCACGGTCAGTTCGAGATAGGTTAGGGCCAGCGCTTTAACCTGAACCGTGGCGTCGCCGGCAACGATATCGATAATTTGCTGGCCAAAGGCGTGAATAACCGCCGCCAGCACGATTGAGAACAAGGTCATGATCGCCAGCGATTGCCGCGCAGCCGCCCTCGCCCGTTTTCTGTCGCGCTTGCCGAGGCTGAAGGCCACTACCACTGTGGTGCCAAGATCAATTGCGGCAAAGAACGACATGATGACCATATTAAAGCTATCGGCTAACCCCACCCCGGCCATTGCTTCTTTGCCGAGCCAGCTTACAAGGAAAGTACTCAGCACGCCCATCAATAATACGCAGGCGTTTTCCAGCAGGATCGGTACGGCAAGGGGACTGATTTCACGCCAGTAGAGCACACGATAGCTCTTGCGCTTTTTAAACCAGGACGTGCGCGCTACGGCCTGGCGTACTGCTGAAGTGACGTTCAAGGGAGACCTTAGTGAGAAGAGTTGAAACAACATTTCAAATGATGATTGAGAAATGCTAATCCTGCAAAGTATTTTTCCTGGTAAATTGTCGGCAAATACGACAAATTGTTGATAGATGCGGCAGGCGTGACGCTGCAGTTGAATTGATGTTTGACAAAAATTTTTTCGCCGCTAAGATACCACTCCACACGATTCCTCTGTAGTTCAGTCGGTAGAACGGCGGACTGTTAATCCGTATGTCACTGGTTCGAGTCCAGTCAGAGGAGCCAGATTCAAAAAAGCCTGCTTACGAGCAGGCTTTTTTATTTCCACAACTTTAGCTTTTCATCCCTCTGAATTCGCTCAAATTTTCGTTTAAAAAGTAATAAAATCACCGCTACTGCTGAATTTACCAGCGAACGATCGCAAAAGACGTATTCTCCTTTGACATCCCGTAACACACTCGCTAACATGCGCCCCGTTCACACGATTCCTCTGTAGTTCAGTCGGTAGAACGGCGGACTGTTAATCCGTATGTCACTGGTTCGAGTCCAGTCAGAGGAGCCAGATTCAGAAAAGCCTGCTTACGAGCAGGCTTTTTGCTTTCTTATCGCAATACTTTCAATCTATCTCTATTCAGAAATTATCTACGCGTTCGATCATTCGTATTTGATGCTGTGCTCATCCTGCCGCCTGATTTTCACCAGCACCGCACCCAGCAACGCCAGATCCGCCAGCACCGCCAGAGCGTAGACAAAGCCTCCCTTTCCTGAATCGGCATAGTGATTGGTTAGCAGAATCGCCAGGGTAATAAAAACGATACTCGCTATCGTCGGGATGTTCGGCATCATCCCCAAAAAACCTCTTTCTGCCGCATGGGTTTGCCAGACAATGCCCAGCCCTAATCCACCAAAGACGATTCCCGGAATGAGCTCCAGCCAACCGTGTTCGCTATTCCATATCACCAGAACCAGCAACCAACCTATAGCGGACAGCACAAAGGCATAACACGATATTGTCACGCTATAATGCGCTGGCCACGGCTGCCAACGCGCGATTGCATAGCCAACAGCAAAAGCTCCCGCCAGCGCCAATAGCAACGCCAAACTGGCGATAGCGCCGATGATGGCGGAAATGCTCAATAACAGCGCGCCTGCCGCGAATAAGCTGCTTAGCGCGATAGCTTGCGCACGCGGTTCAGCACCGGATGTCGCTACCGCAGCACGCGGGTGCAGGAAAATACTCATTTTTCACTCCTGACATTCTCAAACGATGATGAATTAAATTCAGCTCTTATTTCACATTTCAGTAGACTAGCGCCTGTATAATTACCCACACAAACGCATAGATTTCAGCCATAGATGAGAAAAACTCAGCCATGAGAAAAAACCGTCTCCCCCCGCTGGGCGCGCTACGCGCCTTTCATGCCGTTGCCCGCTGCCGCAGTTTTAAACGCGCCGCCGATATGCTCGGGGTGAGCGCTACCGCAGTAAGTCATCAAATCAAGCTGCTGGAATCTGTGCTGGAGTGCCGGGTCTGTGAACGCAATGCCCTTGGCGTCAGCCTTACCGAAAGCGGCGAAATTCTCTATGTCGGAACCCAGCGCGCCTTTAGCGCGCTGGAAGAGGCTACCGCGCAAATTGTTCGCTCACACCAGCCGCCGTCGCTCACCGTCACCACGACTTCCAACTTTCTGACTCACTGGCTGGTACCGAGACTGGCAGCATTTAAAGCGAAATTCCCCGCCATTGACCTGCGGCTACATACCAGCGTCGAACGGGTGGATCTCAACCAGCGCAGCGTGGATGTCGCGATTCGCTATCGTGAAACGCCGGAGCGCGAACTGCACTGTACCTTGCTACATGAAGACCGATTTATCGTCGTCGCCAGCCCCGCGCTGGGTATTACACGGCTGGAGGATTTGCATCACGCGACCCTGTTCCACGTTGAACATCGTCACGTTCCGGCAGATTCGCCGGGCTGGGAGAACTGGCAACGCCGCTACGGACCACCGCAGCTGAATATCGACGCAGGGTTAACCTTCAGCGACGAGACGCATGCGCTACAGGCGGCGGTGGCGGGACAAGGCGTGGTGATTGCCAGCGAACTGCTGGCGCGCGATCTGTTGCAACGCGGGGTATTAACGGCGCCATTTGAAATGTTCTTACCGGGAGCAAACTATTATCTGGTGGCGACACAAGAGTTAGCCCAGCGCGCCGATATCAGCGCCTTGCGGGACTGGTTACTGCAGCAGATAGCGATGAGTTGAAACCAGAGATAGAGGCAGATATCGGACGATATCTGCCTGACTGAATTTTTACCAACCGCAGACGTTAGTCTCTTCGTCAGACTCATAACCGCGCACAATATTGATGAGCTCTTTCACCGCATCAGCGGCATGCAGTGGATCCTGAAGCGCCTCGATTGCAGCAAAATCTTTATCTACCGATACACCGTTATTATTGTTCGTCACCATCAGGCTGAACCCTTTGCCCTGTGCGTTATCGGTTGAAAGATCCTGAAGCAATTCCGCTACTGCCTGAACCGCGATATCAGGGACATAAAGCGCCATCGGCTTGAGATAAATTTTCTCTCGTTTTTCATTATTGTTGTTATTGACTATCGCTAATGAGTAACCTTTATTTTCACTGTTCATAGACTCAACTTATCCCTCAATCAGAATTTTAGGGTCGACGTAAAAATCGACATTAAATACAGTATCGTCAGTTAATGCCTCAATGCAGTGCCATTTTTCCGGAGGAAAGACACCAAACTGCCCCGCTTCAATAGTCATCGTTTCAACAGGGTCTGGGCTCGTTTCATCGGCATAACCATAATAGCGTATTGCGCCCTGCATCACCGATAAACGCGGGTAGACGCCCTGTCGCGTACCGGCATCAAGATGGCGCTTCCAGATGGACGCGGGCGCGGTCTCTTTGGTCCACATGGGGGTGGAACGGGTCTGAACATAATGGGTAGGTATAATGATTCGTTGCATGATTTGCCTCTCTTTCCGCGCCGTGAAATAGCGCCGCGAATGGAACGATATATTGCATATCATATACCCCTTTCAATTGCTAAGGGTATTATTTTTTCGAATCTATTTTACCTACCACTATTTATACCCATTACGGATTATCGTTATTTAAAATATAAAAAAGCGCCAGTGATAGTTCACCGGCGCCAGTTTAAAGACTGAGGATTATCTTGTTTCAGTTGTTATTTAACTGCCCCGGCTTGCCAATTAAATAGCCCTGAACGAGATCGCAACCCAATTGTTGCAGCGAGGTTAATTGTTCCTCGGTTTCAACACCTTCGGCGACAATGCGCATATGTAAGCTTTTCCCCATACTGATGATCAGGCGCACAATATCGAGGTCATCTTTTTGCATAGGTATATTGACCACAAACGAGCGATCAATTTTGATCTTATCAAAGGGGAAATAACTTAACCGTGACAATGACGAATACCCGGTGCCAAAATCGTCAATCGAAATCTGAATCCCCTGCTCGCGTAACTGGCTGAGGATCTCCAGCGAGCGCGTATTTTCGTTAAATACATCAGATTCCGTAATCTCAAGATCAAGGCGCCGCGGGTCGAGGCCCGTCTTCTTTAGCACCGCA
Source organism: Klebsiella sp. CN_Kp088 (assembly GCF_040064335.1). Lineage (NCBI taxonomy): Bacteria > Pseudomonadati > Pseudomonadota > Gammaproteobacteria > Enterobacterales > Enterobacteriaceae > Klebsiella > Klebsiella sp. CN_Kp088. The sequence goes on from NZ_JBEAIQ010000021.1 coordinate 183,964, forward strand.
ACCACCGTGTCTGTGAGTGAGGTATTGATAAGTTGAATCGGTGAGACGTTAACCGAAACTTTCAGTGGTTGCTCCCAGCGGGCCGCTTCCTCACAGGCGGTCTTCAGCACCCACTCGCCAAGTTGGTTAATCAGGCCGGTTTTCTCCGCCACCGGGATAAATTCCGTAGGCGGTACCATGCCCCGCAGCGGATGAAACCAGCGAACCAGCGCTTCGTAACCATAAATTTCACGCGACACCGTGTCGGCGATCGGCTGGTAGTAAACCTTGAACTGGTCATTTTCCAGCGCATGCAGCAGATCGTCCTCAAAGGATTTGTTGTCCTGTAAACGTTGCAACATGCCGGGACGGAAAATCTCCACATGTCCCGCACCGGATTTTTTCGCTTCATACAACGCCAGATCGGCACATTTGTATAAGTAATCGGTGCGACTTTCAGCATCGGAGATTACGATGCCAATGCAAGCCCCGATGTTAATTAATGAATCGTAGATCTGGTACGGCTGACTGATTTTCTCGCGGATCACATCCGCCCGCTCCAGCGCCATTTCTTCGCTCAGATCCTGCGATACCAGGGCAAATTCGTCGCCGCCAAGCCGGTACAGCGTCTCTGATGTTTTACGGAAAAACGACAGGCGGCTGGCGAGCTCCTGCAGCAGTTTGTCACCGGCATCATGTCCCAGCGTATCATTCACATCTTTAAAATTATCCAGGTCGAACAGCATAACCACAGCGCAACCATGATAAGGTTTCACGTGATTAACCACTTCCTGTAGCCTCTGCCAGAAAGAGAGACGATTAGGCATCCCTGTTAACGAATCGTGATAAGCATCATATTGCAACCGGCGGTTCTGTACCTGCAGTTTCTCTTTCGACAGCTGCAAGTCATTCGCGAGCAATTTCATGCGCACATGAGCGCGTCGCAAGTTGTTATTTTGCCGAAGCATCAATAGCCCAAGAGTGATACACATCGTAATCAGCAAGATTGAAATCACCGAATAGATGTAATAGAGATGCTGAATCTTATCGTGCGTAAGATTAACGACATCAAAGTCCTGCGCCAGGGTCATGGAGGCCAGTGAGGTCATCGGACCATCTAACTTACTCATGGTATGCAGCAGAGTCACCATCTGCTCAGGCGTCATGGTGTCCAGTTGCCGATCGAGTTGATCGAGGATCTGAATCAGACTGGTCACCGTTGCCTGCCGCTGCTCGCTTTTTCTGATGAACTGGCCAAGATCGCCCTGTTGCAGCAGCTCGATCTGACTCATCATTATTTCCAGGCGCAGGCGTACCTCATCGCGGTCGGTCCCCTTCACGTTCAGCGCCAGGGCGCTTAAACGAGCCTCGAGACGCATGTATTCGGAGACCATCTGAGACACAGACCACGAGTCGGTATAACGGGTTAATTTTTGCAGCTCACTCTGCCGCTCATGCACCAGATAGGTAATGTATCCGGTGACGATAAAAAGCGACAAAATAATGGCAGTGAGTATTCGATTCAAGATCAGAGCCTTACTCAATTATAATCTTTGAAACCTGCCATGCCGAGCGGGAATAATAGATTTGGTTCTGTAACTCCGCGCTACTATCGTAGGGATAAACAATAAAAAGAGGCCCTTTATCACGAATGCGCATATATTCACCATTCATCTTCAGCGCCAGGATCACCGGGAATTTATGAAAATCCTCCACCGGTACCTCAGTAGTATAATCGTTAAGGGCCATCACCTTCGCCGTCTTACCTTGCGCGCCCACTAAGTCCATAAGTTTGCTAAGTGAAATACCATCAAAGCGCACTTTCCCTGAATACCACGGAGTAGTGGTGATCACTGTCTCATTGCCCAATTTTTCTAGCGCGGCAATGTCAAATACGGCGGTATCACCTTCGTTTGTATTGGTAATCTTTCCTGAAATGGTTAAAACGGGTTTGCCTGTTGGCGCAGGCAGTTTTTCTGCGAAAGCATTGGGTAAAACCAAAACATAAAATAAAACTGCAAAAATTAGACGCATATCACCCACCATATCCAGCGTTGGAGATAGTAATTGTAAACCATTTACGTGAATTCTTAAAAGCTGTCCCAGTAGGGCCACAAAAATAAAATAGTAGTTATGGTCAACAGTTAACCCACACCAGTGGTGGAAATTAAATGTTCGATTTAGACATTTTTTACTTTATTGTCTTTCATGCTGGTAAAAAACTTTTCAGCTGCGCTTATGCGCGGTAATCTCCTTAACGGCGCGAAGATAAGAAAGCGTCTCATTCAAATAATAACAAGTTAACAACAAACAGGACAGGCATGGACTCAACGCTTATTTCTCCCGACTCCGGCAAGGGGGTTGCTTCTCTTCATCGCGCTCGTCGTGCGGCATGGGGAAGCTTTGCTGGCGCCGTCGTCGACTGGTACGATTTTCTGTTGTACGGCATTACCGCCGCACTGGTGTTCAACCGCGAATTTTTCCCACAAATTGGCCCGGCGATGGGCACGCTCGCAGCCTTCGCGACCTTCGGCGTCGGCTTCCTCTTCCGCCCGCTCGGCGGCATTATCTTCGGCCATTTCGGCGACCGTTTAGGCCGTAAGCGCATGCTGATGATGACCGTGTGGATGATGGGAATCGCCACCGCCTGCATCGGCCTACTGCCTTCCTTTAACCAGATTGGCTGGTGGGCGCCGGTTTTGTTGGTTATTTTACGCGCAGTGCAGGGCTTCGCCGTCGGCGGCGAATGGGGCGGCGCGGCGTTGCTGTCGGTTGAAAGCGCGCCAAAAAACAAAAAGGCGTTCTATAGCAGCGGCGTGCAGGTGGGTTATGGCGTCGGTCTGTTACTCTCTACTGGGCTGGTATCGCTTATCAGCAGTTTCACCACCGATGAGCAGTTCCTTAGCTGGGGCTGGCGCCTGCCATTCCTGTTTAGCGTAGTGCTGGTACTGGGGGCATTGTGGATCCGCAACGGCATGAGCGAGTCGGCAGAATTTGAACAACAGCTGCAGAAAACGCCAGCCGCGGTGAAAAAACGCCTGCCGGTACTGGAAGCGTTGGCGCGCCATCCCGGCGCCTTCTTATTGATCATCGCCCTGCGCCTGTGTGAACTGTTAACGATGTACATCGTGACCGCCTTCGCCCTCAACTACTCGACACAAAACCTCGGCCTGCCCCGTGAACTGTTCCTCAATATTGGGTTGCTGGTGGGCGGTATTAGCTGTATTACCATTCCCTGCTTTGCGTGGCTGGCGGATAGGTTTGGCCGCCGTCGTATCTATATTACCGGGGCACTGATCGGAACATTAAGCGGCTTCCCCTTCTTTATGGCGCTGGAGCAGCACTCGCTGTTCTGGATCCTGTTTTTTGCCCTGATGCTGGCCAACATCGCCCATGATATGGTGGTCTGCGTACAGCAGCCGATGTTTACCGAAATGTTTGGCGCCAGCTATCGTTACAGCGGCGCAGGCGTAGGCTACCAAGTGGCCAGCGTGGTCGGCGGAGGTTTTACGCCATTTATCGCCGCCGCGCTGGTCACCTTCTCTGGCGGGTCATGGCATAGCGTGGCGATTTATCTGACGGTCGGCTGCCTGCTCTCCGCCGTTACGGCGATGTTGATGAAAACCCGCCATCCGGCATAAAAAGGGAGGCTTTATGCGCGAACCACATAACGCAGGCTGTTTGCCCATCCGCTTCAATATCGGCGGATTACCGATTGTCCAATGCGATGATCCCACGCTCGCCGAACAGCCTCTGTTCGAGCGCGCGCGCCGCGGCGAAGCCGTCGCTCAACTCTGGCAGGCGCCGCAAGGGTTCGTGGTTCCTGGCAGTTACCGGAAATTCGCCAATCTGGCCACCGTCAGTGAATCCTTTGCCGCCCGTGGCTGGCCGGTGTGGATGCGTCGATCCGGAGGCGGGCTGGTGCCGCAGGGACCGGGGATCCTCAACCTGAGTCTTGCCTGGCCGGTAATCCAGCCATTAGGCGAGGCCGCCGAACCCATCTATCTGTTGTTATGTGGAATATTGCAACGCACGCTTTCGACTCTTGGCGTCGAAAGCCATTTTCAGGCCGTCAGCGGTTCTTTTTGCGACGGCCGCTATAATCTGGCCTGCGGTGAGGGAGAAAACGCGCGCAAGATTGCCGGTACCGCTCAATACTGGCGGCCCGTAGCCGAAAGCCAGGGTCACATCGTCCTGGCTCACGCCGTGATATTACTGGATGCCGATCTGCAGGCCGCGCATCAGGCGGCCAATGATATCGAGGCGCTGCTCGGCAGCGGTAAGGTCTACCGCGCGGACAAAACGATTACGCTCGCCGAATTATTGCCCGGTGAACCCGACCTCATCGAGCGATTCAGGCTGGCGCTAGCTAAGGCATTGCAAGGGGTGTCTTAATAGCATCACTGACGCGCTTTTTGACCGGCGGCGAGACGCAGTCGAGCCTGCTGTTCGATATTCTCCAGTAGTTCCTGCACATCGTCCTCGCCGATATCAAGGAACTGCCCTTCCATCAGCGCGGCGTGAATATCTTCGCGAGTGACTGCAATCCCCATCGGCACTACATTCGGCTTCACCTCTTCCGCCGCCAGCGGATGCGGATAGCGACGCCCGACCAGATTGTTGAAGACGATCGCCAGCAGCGCCAACATCATGGAGTTCAATAATACCGGCGTCAGCACAAACTGGTAGCCTTCACTGTGTACGCCGGCGCCGCCAAGGATGGCCGTGAGCGCCACCGCGCCGCCAGGTGGATGCAGACAACGCAAAAAGTACATCCCGGCGATCGCCAGCGCCGCCGCCAGGCCGCAGGCGATTGCCGTATCCGGCACCAGTAGTCCGACGGTGACGCCGATCAGCGCCGAAAGCACGTTGCCGCCAACGATAGACCAGGGCTGAGCAAGCGGGCTGCTGGGCACGCCAAATAGCAATACCGCCGAGGCCCCCATCGGCGCAATAAACCACAGATTTACCTCACCCAACAGCCAGTGGCTGAACATACTGGTCACCGCCAGTCCGGTTCCCGCACCGATCGATCCCAGCACAATATGCTTTTTAGCAACGGGTAAGGCATGAGGTTTTAAACGGCCAAGAAAAATACGCGCGCGAGAAAATAGCGGGCGCTGTAAAACGCGTAACATCGAACGAATCGCTCACATCATAGGAATAAATGATGTTTCATTGTCTTTATTTAACCATTCATTAACAACCATGTATTTATGATGCCTATTATTTGCAACTTTACCGGGCAGTGTGGGTTATGTGATTTTTACACCCTGCGTTAGAATCATCTTCCCCACCGGGGTTAAACCCACTCTACGGATTAAAGGTCACAATACGGTGAATAATAAGACAAATTTAACGAAAGAAGTGGCATGGGCCAGCCAGAATATGCCGCGTACCCTGCGTCAGGTGGCGGCCCTTCCTGACCTCAGCGAAGTGCGCCTGGCCTGCTGTATGCATCTCGATATGAAAATGATCCCGCTGGTGCAGGGGCTCCTTGAGAAAGGGGCGAAAGTCTTTTTGACCACCTGCAATCCAACCACCGTGCAGGATGAGGTTGTCTCCTGGCTGGTGGAGCGCGGCGCGGAAGCCTGCGCCTGGCGCAATATGAGTGATGCCGACTGGCAACAATCATGGGAAAAAGCCATCGCCTGGGGGCCAACTCACCTTTGTGAAATGGGTGCAGATATTACCACCCTGCTCCACCAGCGTGGCGAGTTCGGCGATGTCGTCGCCGGCCTTGAAGCCACCGGCTCCGGCGTCAATCGCCTCGGTGATATTCGCCCCGGCTACCCTATCTTTAACTGGGATGATCTGCCGGTCAAAGAAGGGCTACATAACCGCCATATGGTTGGCCTGACGGCCTGGCACACATTCTTCCAGACTACTCACCTGACCCTACATGAGAAAAAAGTGCTGGTGATCGGCTACGGCCTGGTCGGGCAAGGCGTCGCCGCCGCGGCAAAAGCCTTCGGCGGCCAGGTTATGGTGGCGGAAATCGATCCCGCGCGCCGTTTACAGGCCGCTTATGACGGCTGGCATGTCGTGGATTTACAGGATGCCATCGCATCAGCCGACGTCGTCGCTACCGCCACCGGCGGCAAAAAAGTGGTCAACAGCCTGGCGCTGGACAGCGCTAAAGATGGCGTATTTATTCTCAACGTCGGCCACGTGGCGGAAGAGATTGACTGCGAACACCTGCGCCAGTTCCCGCATGAAGAGGTTATGCCCTATATCAACGCTTATCGGATGCCGGGGAAAACAATCTATCTAATGGCCGATGGCTCAATGCTCAACCTTACCGCCGGTTTTGGCGATAGCCTGAATGCGTTTGATGTCACCCTTGCGGTGATGGCTAGCGGCATTCGTCATATCGTTACCGACGGCATGCAGGCTAAAGCGGATGTTTATCTGCTGCCGCAAAGCGTGTGGCAGCAGGCGCTGTAAGCACTGTTTCGGGGGGCTGGTCGGCGCCCCGAAGCCGCTTAACGGGTTTCCGGCAGCACGATATTGCTCTCAGCCAGCGTCCCCATATTGTTGAACATTGCCCCTGCCGCCTCGACCAGATGCATGGCTAACGCCGCGCCGCTGCCCTCGCCTAAGCGCATGCCCATCTCCAGATAAGGTTGCAACTGCAGGTGCTCCAGCGCAATACTTGCCCCCTTCTCCGCCGACAGATGCGACGGAATCAGGTACGGATGCAACTGTGGCGCGATCCGGCAGGCCGCCAGTGCTGAAGCGTACGATAAAAAGCCATCGAGTATCACCGGCAATCCGCAGGAAGCGGCGCCCAGCATGACCCCAGCCATCCCGAGCAAGTCAAAACCGCCCACTTTTGCCAGCACGTCGAGGCCATCGCCCGCTGACGGCTGATTGACCGCTATCGCCCGGCGTACCACTTCCGCCTTATGCGCCAGTTGCGATACCGGCAGGTTTGCGCCGATGCCCACAACATCGCCGGCATCATGGCCGGTCAGCACGCTGACCACGGCCGCAGCAGGCGTAGTGTTCGCCATTCCCAACTCGCCCACGCCGAACAGACGCACGCCCTGGTCCGCAAGCTGGCGGGTGTAGCGCATGCTCGCCAGCAGCAGCGCTTCGGCCTGCTCCCGGCTCATCGCCGCGGTACAGGCAATATTGCCGCTGCCGCGCGCCACTTTCATATTTACCAGCCCAGGGATCGGTTCGGCGTCAATACCGATGTCAACTACCTGAACATCAGCCCCTGCCTGCGCTGCCAGCACGCAAACGCCAGTATTCTTACGGGTCATATTGGCCGCCTGGATAGCGGTCACCGTTTGTGGCGAGACGGTAACACCTTCATGCCAGACGCCGTGGTCGGCGCACATGACCACGATAGTTTTGCGTGCAAAATGTAGCCCGCCCTGTAGCCCCGGCATACCTCCCAGCTGAACCGCCAGCGTTTCCAGACGCCCCAGGCTGCCGGGAGGTTTCAACAAGCCGTCAATATGCTCACGAGCCCGCGACATCGCGCTTTCGTCCGGTCGCGGGATGGCCGCTAACCATTCAGTTATTGTATTCATATGCTTCCTGTCAGCGCGGTGTGTGCTCTATAGCAACGCCAGTAAAAAGATAACTTCGCCCAGTTCAATGGCCGCTCCCAGCGTATCGCCGGTTTGCCCGCCCAGCGTGCGCTTCAGCGCCTGGCCAAGCGCCGATACCACCAGCAGCGTTATAACCGCAGCCAGCAGGCCACGCACGCCCAGCAGCAGCGTTGCCAGCGCCAAGGATAGCGCCAGGGTAATGACGGTCTGACGGAAAGTCACCTTGCCAATAAATACGTTACCAAGCCCCTGCTCCCGGGCATAACGCTGGCGGTACATTAGCAACACCGACATCCCACGCGCCACAGCGCAGGCGGCAGCCAACGCCGCCAGCATTGAGGTACCGCGCAGCGCCAGTTCGCTAATGACGAATACCTTCGCCACCAGCACAAAGATCAGCGCCAGCCCGCCGTGCGTCCCGAGCCGACTATCGCGCATGATCTCCAGCATCCGCTCGCGGCGGCGGGCGGAAAAGATCCCATCGCAGGTATCCGCCAGGCCATCAAGATGAAAACCGCCGGTCAGCAGCGCCAGCGCCAGTACGGCAAACAGCGCGGCCAACGGCAGGCCGCACCAGGCATGAAGCACCAGCATCACCAGCCCGGCAATCGCGCCGAGTAGTAACCCCACCAGTGGAAAAGTAACAATCCCGCGCTCATATTGATCGATTTCCAGCCCCTGCGACCAGCGGGCCGGAACCGGCAAGCGGCTCATAAAAGAAAGCGTGGCAAAGAACGATTTAATCATTTGATTTTGACTCCTATCCCTGAAACAACCAGCCACACCTCATCGGCAGCCGCGGCCAGCATCTGATTCACGCGCCCGGCAATATCACGAAAATGCCGCGCCAGCCGGTTGTCCGGCACGATTCCCAGCCCCACCTCATTGGTAACCAACAGCACCGGCGATGGGCAGGCGCGGCAGGCAGCAATCAGCTGAGTGATTTCTTGCGTGACTGCCTTTTCCATCGCAGCGTAATCCCATTCTTCAGGATCCGTTTCCCCACCTTCAGCGAACAGAATATTGGTGACCAGTGTAGTGACGCACTCAAGCAAAATGGCTTCATCGGGTTCATTATCGGGGGTAATGAGTGGCGTTAGATCACGGCTGCGCTCTGCAGTACGCCAATGCGGCGGGCGGCTATTGCGGTGATGTTGAATGCGTGCGGCCATTTCATAGTCAATAGCGGCTGAAGTGGCGATATAGAGCACCGACGCGAAGGATTGGAGTAAAGATTCGGCGTGACGGCTTTTGCCGCTACGCGCGCCGCCGGTAATCAGTATCATCGCGGCGGTACCTGTAGCTGGGACAGCATGTGATAAACCCTTCCGGTATCAATAAGTTCACGGCGGCAGTATAACAAACTGTCGGCTTAAAGGGCGATGCTTATACGGAGGTTTAACGGCAGGAAGATGGAGGAGCCCGGCGGCAAGCACTGCCGCCGGAACTAATGAGAGGTTTATTCGCCGACTTTGGCTTCACCCATCACTTTGAGTTTTTTGGAGATGTCGCGACGTTCTTTCGACAACTCGGCGTTTTTGATGATGTAATCGTCAACGCGGTCTTCATAATCGGTTTTCATGCTGGCGATGATACCCTGAATGGCTTCAACGCTCATACCCGGCTTGATGTAGTCGCTGAGGTTGTCCAGCAGCAGGACACGCTTCTGGTTATCACGGATCTTTTTCTCAACGTCCTGAATTTCACGCTGCAGTTTGTTCTTACGACGGAACAGACGAACAAACTCCAGAACGTCCTGGAAAGAAGGCTTAGTTGTTTCCATTTTTACACCCCTAATATTTGAGATTCGGATTCGCTAAAGCGACTGCCCTATAGGGCTAACATAACTGCTAGCAGTCGCTGATGACAATGTTTTTTCCTTTGCGTTTATCATAACCCTAAATGCTGCTGAATCGAAGCAACCTGTTCACTTCGCGCACGTATCTGTCTTTTATTTGCGCAGCGCGCGGCAAATAAGGTGCGACAGCAGCTCAAGCTGGCGCGCCAGCTCAATGGTCAGCCAAACATAGCCGTGAATCGGCGTTTCCGACAGATTATCGCCCTGATGCTCTTTGATAAGCTGTCGCAACTCGACCACGATCTCGTTGAGCTTCTCGGTGTTGGCGCGTACCGGCTGCGGGTTTCCCTCATACAGAGCATGGGCGATAGTCAGCAACGTTTGCTGGGTCATCTGTTGGGTTTCGCGCAAAGTCTGGGCGTTAAGCATCACAAAATGGCCCTGGCGAGAGGCCCAATAAGCGTTGATCTGCAGTTCCAGCATGCATACCAGATTACGGCTGACGGTCTGGATGGCTTCGAAGATTGCTTTCTGAATATGCGTTTCTTTGCTGGCCGGGGTTATCAACCCACGCATTTTCACCACGTCATTGAGCGCTTTCTGAAGATGTTTTTCCAGCCGCGGGCGCTCAACCAGATTCGGCGAAAAACCGGCCTGATACAGCCGATTAAACGTTGTGACATAATTCGCCATCTGGATGCGCCAGTGCAAAAACGCCCGCTGCGGCCATATACCGGTAAACAGCATCGCCAACAGTGAACCGAAGATAACATCGCCGCTTCGCCACAGCGCGGTGTTCATATCGCCCGGCGGCGCGCCCACCACCACCGCCAGCGTAATGCCAATCAGCAGCGCCTGATAGGGCCGCTTGCCGAGCGCCAACCAGCCGCAAAGGAACATCGCCACCGCGCACCACAGCACCATGATTGGCAGTGAGATAAGCTCGAGTTTGAGCGCCACCAGCCCCAGTACCGAACCGAGGATAGTGCCGCCAATACGTTCGAAGGCCCGCGGCACCACATTGCCCCAGAAAGAGATAGGCCCCATCACCACCACCAGGGTGATCAGAGGCCAGGTGCCCTCCGGCACGTTCAGCAGACGCACCAGCAGGAAGGTCAGGACAAAAGCCAGCGCGATGCGGATACCGTGCACAATTCGGTAATGACGATACAGACGGATCTCAAATGGCTTAAGTGATTTATCAGCGCGCACGGCCTGCTCCGGCAAACAGAAAAGGCCAATTGTAGCCGCTTTTTTCACGAGCGCACTGCGCTAATGTAAAAAACCTTGTCAAGATAAGGGATAACGACTTACGAGCCGATACGGTTCACCGCCACATACATCTCAATATCCCAGTGACCATCCTGGTTGCCATCGTTAAGATAAATTTCAAAACAGGGCTTATCCGCGATTTCGAACTCGCTGCTCTGCAGCAGGCTGTCAAAGAACTGCAGCCACGGCGTGGAGAAGTCATGGTTAATGACCCGCGCGCTGGCGCAGGCGTAATCGCCGCCGGCAATTGCGGTGAGGATGACCCCTTCACTATTCGGCGGGATGACGTAATCATCCGCCACGGTAACAACGGTGTCACAACGCAGTTTTTCCGCCGGTACCTGCTGCGGATTATCATAATAAACCGCGACCCACTCCTGCGCAGGCACCTGGTGGTGACTGACCCACGCCGCCAGTTGTTCAAACCCCTGCTTTACGGTCTGCTCCCAGGGGCCAACCATATGAAACCCGGCAATCTTGCGGGCATCGAGAGATTGAATGCTGTAGTTCATAGCGCCTCCAGCGTTGATAAAATACTGTATAAATATACACCAAATTTAGCAGCCGGATGAACAACAGTATGTGCGCGGATTCACAGAGTCGCCACAAGCGCGAAATGAATAAAGCCCGCCGCAGAGTGCGGCGGGCCAGAGGGTAACAAGATTAAATGCCGTGATGCAGATAATCGCTCAGGCGGGAAAACATCCCACCCTTGCCGACGCTTTCCAGGGTCACCAGCGGCCAATGCCCGACCACTTTGTCGCCATCGTAAAGCGAGATTTCGCCCACGCGTTGGTTAGCGGCGATCGGCGCTTCCAGATCCTTGGTATCCAGCACATATTTTGCTTTGATACGTGGAACTTCTGATTTCGGGATCGCGAGCCAGAAGTCCTGATCGGTGCCGAGCTTGATCTGCTCTTTGTCGCCATACCAGATATGTTCGACGCCGACCTGCTTACCTTTTTGCAGCACCTGCACGGTGTCGAAGTTCTGCTGACCCCAGTGCAGCAGTTTAGCCGCCTGCTCTTCTCGCCCTTTTGGACTATCGGCCCCCATCACCACGGCAATCAAACGACGCTGGCCATCGACCGCCGAGGCAATAAGATTGAAGCCCGCTCCTGAGGTATGGCCGGTTTTCAGGCCATCGACATTCATGGTTTTGTCCCACAGCAAACCGTTACGGTTCTGCTGGGTGATACCGTTCCACGTCAGGCTTTTTTCGCTATACATGTGATAGACATCCGGCTCGCCGTGAATAATCGCCCGCGACAACACCGCTAAATCATAGGCGGAGCTATGCTGGCCAGGCGCGTCGAGTCCGTGGACGGTTTCAAAATGGGTGTCTTTCAAATGCAATTTTTCAACGTAGCTATTCATCAACGCGACAAATTGCGGTTGGCCGCCGGCGACATAGTCAGCGAGCGCGACGCAGGCGTCATTACCGGAATCGACGATCAGCCCGCGGCTAAGATCGCGAACGCTAACCCGATCGCCCGCTTTAAGGAACATCAGCGAAGAACCGTTAAACACCGGATTGCCCTTGGCCCAGGCATCCTTACCGACGGTGACCATATCATCAAAGGTAATGCGATGGCTGTCGATGGCGCGGTCGACAACGTAACCGGTCATCAGTTTGGTCAGGCTGGCGGGGTTACGCTGTTGGTGTTCATTACCGGCGGTCAGGATTTGACCGGTAGTGTAGTCCATCAGCACCCAGGAACCGGCCTGGATCGATGGCGGCGTCACGGTGACGGGCAAATCAGCGGCAGCAAATGCGCAGGAAACGCTCGAAGCGAGCAAAGTTACAGCAAATAAAAAACGGCCTTTCAACGGCATATCCTCAAGATTTACAGATTCGCCGTCCTTTTTACGGAAGTTCGCCTGAGAGATCAGGGCTAAATTGCAAGAAAATATGACATGACAGTAGATGCATCTGACCGTTACCCTTCTGATGGCTCTACAAATCGTTTACCATACGGAATGCCTTACACCATGGATAACGAATCGATTATGCAAGACAGCGCCAATCAGCCTGGATTTTTATTCCACGACTACGAAACCTTCGGTACCAGCCCTTCGCTCGACCGGCCGGCGCAGTTCGCCGCCATCCGTACCGATAGCGATCTGAATGTCATTGGCGAACCAGAAGTCTTCTACTGCAAGCCTGCGGACGACTACCTGCCGCAACCACAGGCGGTGATGATTACCGGAATTACGCCACAGGAAGCGCTGGCCAAAGGCGACAACGAGGCCGCTTTCGCCCGCCGCATCAACGATCTGTTCACGGTGCCGAAAACCTGTATCGTCGGCTACAACAATGTCCGCTTTGATGATGAAGTCAGCCGTAATATTTTTTACCGCAACTTTTACGATCCGTACGCCTGGAGCTGGCAGCATGATAATTCGCGCTGGGACCTGCTGGATGTGATGCGCGCCTGCTATGCCCTGCGCCCGGAAGGTATCAACTGGCCGGAAAATGAAGATGGTCTGCCAAGCTTCCGCCTTGAGCATCTGACCGTCGCGAATGGCATAGAGCATAGCAATGCCCACGATGCGATGGCCGATGTATACGCCACTATTGCGATGGCGAAACTGGTGAAGACCCATCAGCCGCGCCTGTTTGACTATCTGTACAGTCATCGAAATAAACGCAAGCTGGCGACGTTAATCGACGTGCCGCAGTTGAAACCACTGGTCCACGTTTCCGGTATGTTCGGCGCCGCCCGCGGCAACACTAGCCTGGTCGCGCCGCTGGCCTGGCATCCGGATAACCGCAATGCGGTGATTATGGTTGACCTGGCGGGGGATATGTCGCCGTTGTTGGAGCTCGACGCCGATACATTGCGCGAGCGCCTGTATACTCCACGAGACGAACTCGGCGATTTACCTGCAGCGCCGATTAAGCTGGTGCATTTAAATAAATGCCCGGTGCTGGCGCAGGCCAATACGTTGCGTCCGCAGGATGCCGACCGTTTAGGTATCAATATTCAGCGCTGCCTGGAGAACGCCCAACTGCTGCGCGCAAATCCGCAGGTACGTGAGAAAGTGGTGGCCCTGTATGCCGAAGCCGAACCGTTCGTGCCATCGGATAATGTTGACGCCCAACTGTACAACGGATTCTTTAGCGATGCCGATCGCGCGGCGATGAAGATAGTGCTGGAAACCGAACCGCGTAACCTGCCAGCGCTGGATATTACGTTTGCGGATAAACGCATTGAACGCCTGCTGTTTAACTACCGCGCGCGTAACTTCCCCGGTACGCTTGATGAAAACGAACAGCAGCGCTGGTTAGAGCACCGCCGTAACGTCTTTACGCCAGAGTTTTTGCAGGCCTATGCCGATGAACTGCAGGTGATGTATCAACAGTATGCTGACGATAGTGAAAAACAAGCCCTGTTGAAAGCGCTGTGGCAATATGCGCAGGAAATCGTTTAACCCGGGCCAGGCCGTCACCGTAGCCCGGGAGTACTGACTTAACTTTTCGCGCGGCTGGCGATGATATCGTCGGCCACGTTACGCGGCGCTTCTGCGTAATGATGGAACTCCATGCTATAGGTCGCACGACCCTGCGACATCGAGCGCAGCGTGGTGGAATAACCGAACATTTCGGCCAGCGGCACATCGGCACGAATAATCTGGCTACCGAAACGCTCCTCCATCCCCTGCACCATTCCGCGACGGGAAGAGAGATCGCCCATAATATTGCCGGCGTACTCTTCCGGTGTCTCCACCTCGACGTGCATCACCGGCTCCAGGATCACCGGGTCCGCTTTTCGCGCCCCTTCCTTAAAGCCGAAAATCGCCGCCATACGGAAAGCCATTTCGGAGGAGTCGACGTCATGATACGAACCAAACGTCAGGGTCGCTTTAACGTCGACAACCGAATAGCCCGCCAGCACGCCGGTGCCCATCGCTTCACGCAGCCCTTTTTCCACAGAAGGGATGTATTCACGCGGTACGACCCCGCCTTTGGTGGCATCTTCAAACATAAAGCCGCTCCCCGCCGCCAAGGGTTCCAGGGTCAGCACGACGTGCCCATACTGCCCCTTACCGCCGGACTGACGCACAAATTTGCCTTCCACATCCTTCACCGTTTTACGGATGGTTTCCCGATAGGTAACCTGCGGACGGCCAATATTCGCCTCAACGCCGAACTCGCGTTTCATACGGTCGACGATAATCTCCAGATGCAACTCCCCCATCCCGGAGATAATCGTCTGCCCGGACTCTTCATCGGTATGCAGGCGGAACGACGGATCCTCGGAAGCCAACCGCTGTAGCGCAATGCCCATTTTCTCCTGGTCGGCCTTGGTCTTCGGTTCAATCGCCAGCGAAATGACCGGTTCCGGGAACTCCATACGCTCAAGAGTGATGACCGCATCCGGATCGCACAGCGTATCGCCCGTCGTGACATCTTTTAGACCAACACAGGCGGCAATATCACCGGCATGCAGCTCGTCGACTTCGTGGCGATCGTTGGCATGCATCAGCACGATGCGCCCGATACGCTCTTTCTTGCCCTTCACCGGGTTAAAGACCGCATCGCCTTTTTTCAACGTCCCGGAATAGACGCGAATAAAGGTCAACTGGCCGACGTAGGGATCGGTCATGAGTTTAAACGCCAGCGCCGACAGCGGCTCATCGTCGCTCGGGTGACGCTCCGCCGGTTGCCCCTTATCATCAATGCCCTGAATCGCCGGAATATCCAGCGGCGACGGCATTAACTCAACGACCGCATCGAGCATCCGCTGCACGCCTTTATTTTTAAAGGCGCTGCCGCAGAGCACCGGCTGGATTTCGCCGCCGACCGTGCGTTTACGTAGCCCGGCCACAATTTCCGCTTCGCTCAGTTCACCGCTTTCGAGATATTTATCCATCAGCTCATCACTGGCTTCCGCCGCAGCCGAAACCATTTTTTCCCGCCACTCCTGAGCCGTCGGTAGCAGGTCATCAGGCACAGGCGCATAGCTGAACGTCATCCCCTGCGTTGCATCATCCCACAGAATGGCCCGCATCTTTATCAGGTCGACGACGCCGGTAAAATGCTCTTCGGCGCCAATGGGGATAACAATCGGCACCGGATTGGCCTTCAGGCGATCGATCATCATTTGCACCACGCGGAAGAAATCGGCCCCCGGGCGGTCCATTTTGTTAACGAAAGCCAAGCGCGGGACGTGATACTTATTAGCCTGCCGCCAGACGGTCTCCGACTGCGGCTGTACGCCGCCGACCGAGTCATAGACCATCACCGCGCCGTCCAGCACGCGCATCGAACGTTCTACTTCGATGGTAAAGTCCACGTGCCCCGGGGTATCAATGATATTGATACGATGGGGCTCAAAGCTTCGGTCCATCCCGGGCCAGAAGCAGCTTACCGCTGCGGAAGTAATGGTAATCCCACGCTCCTGCTCCTGCGCCATCCAGTCGGTAGTTGCCGCGCCATCGTGTACTTCACCCAGCTTATGGCTCATCCCGGTGTAAAACAGAATGCGCTCAGTGGTGGTGGTTTTGCCGGCATCGATATGCGCGGAGATACCGATGTTGCGATAACGTTCGAGGGGGATGGGTCGGGGCATGATGCGTCCTTAGTCATTTTGACTGTCAATGAGCGGCTAAATCTGCCGCGGTTAGGTTTACGGCATCTATAATAGTACAACTGTACGAGTATATTCGAACTATTTTCACTATCACTGCTATCGGTCAGCTTGCGACGGCGCGCGTGGCGCAAGAAAAGGAGTTTGGGTATAGTAGCCGCCAGCCGCCGATACGGGTTGCTGTTCGCGTGAACAGCACAACCGCCGACACAGGAATATTATGATCGCCAATCACCCCGAACGTGAACAAATTCGCCTCGAAAATGTTCTTTTTGCCCTGGGCAACCCCTTGCGGCTGGAAATCATTCGCACGCTCTCCGACGGCAGCGAGCAGAGTTGTAACGCATTGCGCAAAGAAGATATCGCTAAATCCACCATGACTCACCACTGGCGGGTGCTGCGCGACAGCGGCGTGATCTGGCAACGCCCTCAGGGGCGGGAAAATCTCATTTCGCTTCGCCGCGACGATTTGGATGCCCGTTTTCCAGGGCTGTTGGATACGCTGCTTAATGTGATGCGACAGGAGAAGTAAGCCATCCCTATGCCCCCGGTAAAGCGACAGCCGCCAGCGGGGAAAACCAGCGGACGCCAGAAACAAAAAAGCCGGAGGTCTCCCTCCGGCTTTTCTATCATAAAGCGTAATTATGCAACGTCTTCGTACTGCGGTACCGGGTTGCGGAAGCTTTTGGTTACGCACGCCAGGTAAATCAGACCGATACCGGCCCAGATCAGACCCAGGATCATCGAGCTCTCTTCCAGGTTAACCCACAGCGCGCCCACGGTCAGGGCGCCGCACATCGGCAGGAACAGATACTGGAAGTGGTCTTTCAGCGTCTTGTTGCGTTTCTCGCGGATCCAGAACTGCGAGATAACCGACAGGTTAACGAAGGTGAACGCCACCAGCGCACCGAAGTTAATCAGCGCAGTCGCCATCACCAGGTCAAAGTTAATCGCCAGCAGCGCGATCGCGCCAACCAGGATGATGTTCATCGCCGGGGTGCGCCAGGTCGGATGCACGTAGCCGAAGAAGCTTTTCGGGAATACGCCATCACGGCCCATCACGTACATCAGACGCGCAACGCCAGCATGCGCCGCCATACCGGAAGCCAGCACGGTGATGGTGGAGAAGATCAGCGCGCCTACCTGGAAGGCTTTACCTGCCACATACAGCATGATTTCAGGCTGTGAGGCATCCGGATCCTTAAAGCGCGAGATATCCGGGAAGTACAGCTGCAGGAAGTAGGTGGCAAAAATGAAGATCAGGCCGCCAATCAGCGCAGTCAGGAAGATAGCGCGCGGAATAACGCGTTCTGCATCTTTGGTCTCTTCAGACAGATTGCTGATGCCGTCAAAGCCGGTAAATGAGAAGCAGAGTATCGTCGCCCCGGTAATCATTGGGATAACGTGCGCATCGCCGGACCAGAACGGACGACTGCTGGCCAGCGTACCGGCGCCCTCGCCTTCAAATACGCCATACACCACCATGCCGAGGATCACGGCAATCAGTACCACCTGCAGCACCACGATAACGGTGTTGAAGTTGGCGACGGACTTGATGCTGCGCAGGTTAAAGGCGGTCATGAACGCGACCAGCGCGATAACAAACACCCACGATGGAATCGAAGGCACCAGCGCTTCAAAGTAGATTTTCGCCAACAGGATGTTGATCATCGGCGCGAACAGGTAGTCGAGCAGAGAAGACCAACCCACCATGAAGCCAACGGTCGGGCTAATGGATTTCTGGGCGTAGGTATACGCGGAACCCGCGGAAGGATAACGGCGTACCAGCTTCCCGTAGCTCAGCGCAGTAAAAAGAATAGCGATTAACGCAAAGGCGTAGGCCGTCGGCACGTGACCGTCGGTCATACCAGAGACGATACCAAACGTATCGAACAGCGTCATCGGCTGCATATAGGCCAGGCCCATCATTACAACCGGAACTAACGTAAGGGTTTTACGTAATTCCACGCGAGAGGTATTTGGAGTAGCGTTATGCGACATAGTTATCCCCTTTTACGGCGAAGGCCAGCGCGTAAGCAAAAAATTGCCCCATTTCTTTCTATTCCTCAGCGACAACGACTGTCGGTTTTTAGTAAATATCTATCCGGTACGAAGCCCGGCCTCTTGGTATTGAATGATGTGTCTTTCGACCAAAAAAATAACCGACACTTTAAAAAAAGCGTCGGCTAGTCTCTGGTTTTCAGGCTGCGTATTTTGCAACAACTTCTGGCTTAATGACAAGATGTTGAAAGGTTTATTAATAGGCTAAGAATTCTAACCGCCTAATATTCATACTATTTTAGTATTGTAGATCTGACGAATAGCACTATTTGCTAATATCGCTTGTAACCACCATTGCGCGGCAAGGCCAAAAACGTCTTCATTCCAGCCAATCCATGCCCGATGCAGCCGCACAGGTGTGCTAATACGTTTCTCGACCAATTTTCCCTTCTCCAGCCAGGCCTCAGCCAGGTAGCGCGGCAGGTAAGCCCAGCCCAGGCCGGCGCATACCAGCTCCAGCAGGCTATTCATATCATAAACCGTCACACTCTCCTGCTTTTCGCTTTGCAGCAACCCGGCATTGCAAATAATCGCCCGATATCGCTGTAACACCCGCAAATTCAACGGTTCCTTAGCCTGCGCCAGTGGATGATTAATCGCGACCACAAAACACAGATCCACATCGCCAAGCAGACTAAAACCATAACCCACCAGCGTTGGCGGCTCGTTAAGCGCGCCCAGCACCATGTCGACCTCGCCTGCCGCCAGAGCATCCCAACCACCAGCGCTAGTGAACTGCAAACGGGTCACGTTGCGTTGTTGATAAAACTGTTCCATTAGTGAAGTTAAAAGAGAGAAAGGAAAAGTCATATCGACACTGATGGTCAGGGTATTTTCCCAGCCCTGATGTAGCCTGATGGCCTGCAGCTCAAGTTCGCGAGCGGTATGGAGTAGCTCACGTCCTTTCTCCAGCAGCATCTGCCCGGTGCAAGTAAAGCGCGCCCGATGACCGCTGCGATCCAGCAGTTGGATATTCAGATCGCTTTCTAATTTATGGATGGTATAGCTCAGCGCCGAGGGGGTTTTATAGAGCTTTGCCGAAGCCGCGGCAAAGCTCCCCTCTTTTTCTAAGGCATCAAGAATTACGAGAACATCCAGCAGTGGTTTCATCGCCCCCCCTTACGGTACGCGATCGTCTGCTGGCGATTACTCCATTGGCATCACCAGCGGATCGGGGTACTGGTATTCAAAGCCAAGCTCATAGCATATCCGGTTGCCATCAATGATTTTGCCTTTACCCCCCTCCGGGTTATCGGTAAATACCGGTAACGGCAGCCCAAGTTCACGGGCCATCTGCGGATAAAAGACGCCGCGCGCCGGATGCTGCGGCGCACATATATTATAGATGTGTCCGCCTTTCGGGGCCTGAAGCAATAGCTCAATCGCGGCAATAACGTCCTGCAGATGCACCAGATTGACCCCGTGCTGGCCATCCGGGGCCGATTTACCGGCAAAGAAACGGCCCGGATGGCGCGATGGCCCAACCAACCCGGCGAGACGCAGAATATCCACCGAGGTACCCGGCAACGCATGCAGCCAGTCTTCCAGCTCTTTCAGTACCCTGCCGCTGGCGGTTTGTGGATTGCGCGGCGAATTTTCCTTCATCGTCCCTTCGGTATTGCCATAAACCGAGGTCGAACTGGTAAAAATAATGCGTGGAATATGCCGCGAGAGCGCGGTATCAACAATCTCCTGCACCGCCTGTAGATAAAAATCTTCCCCGGGGCCCGTGCGCCGCGCAGGTAACGTGATAACCAGCGCATCGACGTTCATCATCGCGTCCAGATCCTCAGCCTCACAGATCAGCTGGGGTTCAAGACGCAGCGGATATCCTTCAATACCGCACATCCGCGCCGCCTCCACGCCGTCCTGCGTCGTTTTACTGCCGGTGACATGCCAACCGCGTGCGCGCAATGACAACGCAAGCGGCATGCCCAGCCACCCTAACCCGACAATCGCGACCTTTTTCATACCCTGGCTCCTGACTCATTCGCTGTGCTGATACTAGGCTACGCTAGCCCGCGAGACCTGACAATTTGTTCGACGAATATGAAATGAATTAATGATGGAAAAAAGGGCTTGCTTTATGCGCCGGAACTGGTTTAGGTTAAAAGACATCAAATGCATAGTCATTCAAAGAGAATTTTATGAACAGCGTTCAATTTAAAAACCACCATCATCACCATCATCCTGACTAGTCTTTCAGGCGATGTGTGCTGGAAGACGTTTGGATCTTCCAGTGGTGCATGAACGCAAAGAGAGCCCCCGGAAGATTCACTTCCGGGGGCTTTTTTTTGGACCGAATTCGGACAGATTCAGACAGGTATTCAGAGGAAAACAACAATGTTAGACAACACCCGTTTACGCATAGCTATTCAGAAATCCGGCCGTTTGAGTGAAGATTCACGCGAACTGCTCGGCCGCTGCGGCATTAAAGTCAACCTGCACACCCAGCGTCTGATCGCCCTTGCGGAAAACATGCCGATCGATATTCTGCGCGTTCGCGATGACGATATTCCGGGGCTGGTGATGGACGGCGTTGTCGACCTTGGCATTATCGGCGAGAACGTGCTGGAAGAAGAGCTGCTGAGCCGCCGCGCGCAGGGCGAAGACCCGCGCTATTTCACCCTGCGCCGTCTCGATTTTGGCGGATGCCGTCTGTCGCTGGCGACACCGGTGGATGAAAACTGGAATGGCCCGGCGGCGCTGGACGGCAAACGCATCGCCACCTCTTACCCGCACCTGTTAAAACGCTATCTCGATCAGAAAGGTATCTCCTTTAAATCCTGTCTGCTAAACGGTTCTGTCGAAGTCGCCCCGCGCGCTGGCCTTGCCGACGCCATCTGCGATCTCGTTTCTACCGGCGCAACCCTTGAAGCTAACGGCCTGCGCGAAGTTGAAGTTATTTATCGTTCCAAAGCCTGCCTGATCCAGCGTGACGGCGAGATGGACGAGGCGAAACAGCAGCTGATCGACCGTCTGCTGACCCGCATTCAGGGGGTTATCCAGGCCCGCGAATCGAAATACATCATGATGCACGCGCCGACCGAACGGCTGGAGGAAGTGGTGGCGCTGCTGCCGGGCGCCGAACGACCAACTATTCTGCCGCTGGCGGGCGATAAACAGCGGGTAGCGATGCACATGGTCAGCAGCGAAACCCTGTTCTGGGAAACCATGGAAAAACTGAAAGCGCTGGGCGCCAGCTCCATCCTGGTGCTGCCGATCGAGAAGATGATGGAGTAATCCAGCTATCCGCATACGGGACAAACAGGGGAAATGACCATGAGCTTCAATACCATTATCGACTGGAATAGCTGCAGCGCCGCACAACAGCAACAACTCTTAATGCGCCCGGCGATTTCAGCTTCCGAGAGCATCAGCAAAACGGTAGCCGGGATCCTCGCTAACGTTAAAGAGAATGGCGATGCCGCTTTACGCGAATATAGCGCCAAATTCGATAAAACCACCGTCACGGCGCTCAAAGTATCTGACGAAGAAATTGCCGCTGCCGGCGCGCGCCTCAGCGGCGAACTCAAACAAGCGATGGCGGTAGCGGTCAACAATATCGAGACCTTTCACAACGCGCAGCGGTTGCAGGTTGTCGATGTTGAAACCCAGCCCGGCGTACGCTGCCAGCAGCTTACCCGCCCTATCGCCTCTGTCGGCTTATATATTCCGGGCGGCTCGGCGCCGCTGTTTTCAACGGTGCTGATGCTGGCAACGCCAGCGCGCATTGCCGGCTGTCAGGAAGTGGTGCTGTGCTCTCCGCCGCCGATTGCCGATGAAATTCTTTATGCGGCGCAGCTGTGCGGCGTGCGTAATATCTTTAACGTCGGCGGCGCGCAGGCTATCGCGGCAATGGCCTTCGGCACCGAATCGGTGGCGAAAGTCGCTAAAATCTTTGGCCCTGGCAACGCCTTCGTCACCGAGGCCAAGCGCCAGGTCAGCCAGCGCCTCGACGGCGCGGCTATCGATATGCCTGCCGGCCCGTCGGAGGTTCTGGTGATTGCCGACGGCGGCGCAACGCCAGATTTCGTCGCCTCCGATTTACTCTCCCAGGCGGAACATGGCCCGGATTCCCAGGTTATCCTGCTGACCCCCGACGCCGACATGGGCTCCCGGGTCGCCGCAGCGGTTGAACGTCAGTTGGCTGCCCTGCCGCGTGCTGAAACCGCACGTGAAGCGCTTTCCGCCAGCCGTATTATTGTCGCTCGCGATCTCGCGCAATGTGTAGAGATCTCAAATCAGTACGGACCGGAGCACCTGATTATCCAGACCCGCAACGCCCGTGAACTGGTTGACGGCATTACCAGCGCTGGTTCGGTATTCCTCGGCGACTGGTCGCCAGAATCGGCAGGTGATTACGCCTCCGGCACCAACCACGTGCTGCCGACCTACGGCTACACTGCCACCTGTTCCAGCCTCGGTCTGGCGGATTTCCAAAAGCGCATGACCGTACAGGAGCTGACGCGTGAAGGCTTCGCCTCCCTCGCCCCGACTATCGAGATCCTGGCCGCAGCCGAACTGCTGACCGCCCACAAAAACGCCGTGACGCTACGCGTAGCCGCCCTTAAGGAGCAAGCATGAGCATTGAAGACTTAGCCCGCGCCAATATCCGCGCGCTGACGCCGTATCAATCCGCCCGCCGTCTTGGGGGAAAAGGCGACGTGTGGTTGAACGCCAACGAATTCCCCACGGCCGTGGAATTCCAGTTGACCGAACAGACGTTAAACCGCTATCCGGAACCACAGCCGAAAGCGGTTATCGAAAACTACGCGCAATATGCCGGCGTAAAACCAGAGCAGGTACTGGTGAGCCGCGGGGCTGACGAAGGTATCGAGTTATTGATCCGCGCTTTTTGCGAACCCGGCGAGGACGCGGTCCTTTATTGCCCGCCTACCTACGGCATGTACAGCGTCAGCGCCGAAACCATCGGCGTTGAGTGCCGCACGGTGCCGACGCTCGTCGACTGGCAGCTCGATTTGCCAGGTATCGAGGCCAATCTCACCGGCGTGAAAGTGGTCTTTGTCTGCAGCCCGAATAATCCAACCGGACAGATAATCAATCCGCAAGATTTCCGCGCCCTGCTGGAAATGACGCGCGGTAAAGCTATCGTGGTAGCGGATGAAGCCTATATTGAGTTCTGCCCGCAGGCGTCGCTCGCTGGTTGGCTAAATGAATACCCGCACCTGGTTATCCTGCGCACCTTATCGAAAGCCTTTGCGCTGGCGGGGTTGCGCTGCGGTTTTACGCTGGCTAACGCAGAGGTAATTAATGTACTGCTAAAAGTCATCGCACCTTATCCGCTCTCGACGCCGGTCGCCGATATCGCCGCCCAGGCATTAAGCCCGGCAGGCATTGCCGCTATGCGCGCACGCGTGGCGCAGATCCTGGATGAACGCGCATACCTGGTCGATGCGCTGCGCGAGATCGCCTGCGTCGAACAGGTGTTCGATTCCGAGACCAACTACCTGCTGGCGCGGATAACCGCCTCCAGCGCGGTGTTTAAATCTTTGTGGGATCAGGGCATTATCTTACGTGACCAAAATAAACAACCCTCATTAAGCGGCTGTTTGCGTATCACTATCGGTACCCGTGCAGAGAGCCAGCGCGTGATTGACGCTTTGACTGCGGAGAATGTATGACCCAGAAGTTTCTCTTTATTGACCGTGACGGTACGCTTATCTCTGAACCGCCGGTTGATTTTCAGGTAGACCGGTTTGAAAAACTGGCCTTCGAGCCGCAGGTGATCCCGGCGCTGCTTAAGCTGCAGCAGGAAGGTTACAAGCTGGTGATGATCACCAACCAGGACGGCCTTGGTACCGAAAGCCTGCCGCAGGAGGAATTCGACGGCCCGCACAACCTGATGATGCAGGTCTTCTCCTCGCAGGGCGTTAACTTTGAATCCGTCCTGATCTGCCCGCACATGCCTGGTGATAACTGTGACTGCCGCAAGCCGAAGACCCAGATGGTATTGCCGTGGCTGGAAGACGGCGTGATGGATAAAGCCCACAGTTACGTCATCGGCGACCGCGCCACCGATATCGAGTTGGCGGATAACATGGGTATCACCGGCCTGCGCTATAACAGTGAAACGCTGAACTGGCCGACCATCTGCGAACAGCTGACCCGTCGCGACCGCTATGCTCACGTTGAGCGCATCACCAAAGAGACCCAGGTTGACGTTAAAGTCTGGCTGGACCGTGAAGGCGGCAGTAAGATCCACACCGGCGTTGGTTTCTTCGATCACATGCTCGATCAGATCGCCACCCACGGCGGCTTTCGCCTGGAAATTAACGTCGGCGGCGATCTTTACATCGACGATCACCACACCGTAGAAGATACCGGCCTGGCGTTAGGCGAAGCGTTGAAGCTGGCGCTAGGTGATAAGCGCGGCATTAACCGCTTTGGCTTTGTGCTGCCGATGGATGAGTGCCTGGCGCGCTGCGCGCTGGATATCTCTGGCCGTCCGCACCTCGAATATAAAGCTGACTTCACCTATCAGCGCGTTGGCGACCTGAGCACCGAGATGGTCGAACACTTCTTCCGCTCGCTCTCCTATACCATGGCGGTGACGCTGCACCTGAAAACCAAAGGTAAAAACGATCATCACCGCGTCGAGAGCCTGTTCAAAGCCTTCGGTCGTACGCTGCGCCAGGCCATTCGGGTCCAGGGCGACACGTTGCCATCTTCAAAAGGGGTATTGTGATGAACGTGGTGATCCTCGATACCGGGTGCGCCAACCTCAACTCGGTGAAATCTGCGGTGAGCCGCCACGGCTATGAGCCAGTGGTCAGCCGCGAGCCGGATGTTGTTCTACGCGCCGATAAACTTTTTCTGCCCGGCGTCGGCACCGCGCAGGCTGCGATGGATCAGCTGCGCGAACGCGAACTCATTGACTTGATTAAAGCCTGTACCCAGCCGGTGCTGGGGATCTGTCTTGGCATGCAGTTACTCGGGAGCCGCAGCGAAGAGACAAACGGCGTCGAGCTGCTGGGCATTATTGATGAAGAGGTGCCGAAAATGACCGATCACGGACTGCCGCTGCCGCATATGGGATGGAACCGGGTGTATGCCAAAGCCGGCGATCGCCTGTTCCGCGGCATTGAAGAAGGCGCTTATTTCTATTTCGTCCATAGCTACGCCATGCCGGTCAATCCGTACACTATCGCGCAATGCAACTACGGCGAGGCCTTCACCGCGGCGGTACAGAAAGATAACTTCTTTGGCGTACAGTTCCACCCTGAGCGCTCAGGTAGCGCCGGTGCGCAGCTGCTGAAAAATTTCCTGGAGATGTAATGATCATTCCAGCTTTAGATTTAATTGACGGTACCGTGGTGCGCCTGCATCAGGGCGACTACGGCCAGCAACGCGACTATGGCAACGATCCGTTACCACGCCTGCAATCCTATGCAGACCAGGGCGCGGAAGTATTGCACCTGGTCGATCTGACCGGAGCAAAAGATCCGGCAAAACGCCAGATTCCGCTGCTTAAGACCTTAGTCGCCGGCGTTACGGTACCGGTACAGGTCGGCGGCGGCGTACGTACAGAAGAAGACGTTGCCGCACTGCTTGACGCCGGCGTGGCGCGCGTGGTGGTCGGTTCAACGGCGGTAAAATCGCCGGAGGTGGTCAAAGCCTGGTTTAAACGCTTTGGCCCCGAACATCTGGTACTGGCGCTGGACGTCCGCATTGATGCCGATGGCAATAAACAGGTGGCGGTGAGCGGCTGGCAGGAAAACTCTGGCGTCACTCTGGAAGAGCTGGTGGAAAGCTATCTGCCGGTCGGCTTGCAACATGTGCTGTGTACCGATATCTCCCGCGATGGCACTCTCGCGGGTTCCAACGTCTCACTGTATGAAGAAGTCTGCGCGCGTTATCCGCAGGTGGCGTTCCAGTCTTCCGGCGGGATCGGCGGTCTCAACGATATCGCCGCGCTGCGCGGAACCGGCGTTCGCGGCGTGATCGTCGGCCGCGCGCTGCTGGAAGGTAAATTCAACGTAACGGAGGCTATCCAATGCTGGCAAAACGGATAATCCCCTGCCTTGACGTCCGCGACGGCCAGGTAGTGAAAGGCGTACAGTTCCGCAATCACGAAATTATCGGTGATATTGTGCCGCTGGCAAAACGCTATGCCGATGAAGGCGCGGATGAACTGGTGTTCTACGATATCACCGCCTCCAGCGATGGCCGGGTAGTCGATAAAAGTTGGGTTTCGCGCGTGGCGGAAGTGATTGATATTCCATTCTGCGTCGCGGGCGGGATTAAATCTCTGGAAGACGCAGCGCAGATCCTCTCCTTCGGCGCCGACAAAATTTCAATTAACTCGCCTGCGCTTGCGGATCCGACGTTAATCACCCGTCTCGCCGATCGCTTTGGCGTGCAGTGCATCGTGGTAGGTATCGATACCTGGTTTGATGAACAAACCGGTAAATATCACGTTAATCAGTACACCGGCGATGAGAGCCGGACTCGCGTCACCCAATGGGAGACGCTGGATTGGGTGCAGGAAGTACAAAAGCGCGGAGCGGGAGAAATCGTCCTCAACATGATGAACCAGGACGGTGTGCGCAACGGTTATGATCTGGAACAGCTCAGAAAGGTCCGTGAAGTGTGTAACGTTCCGTTGATTGCCTCCGGCGGCGCCGGAACCATGGAGCACTTCCTTGAGGCCTTCCGCGACGCCAACGTCGACGGCGCCCTCGCCGCTTCCGTGTTCCATAAACAGATTATTAATATTGGCGAATTAAAAACGTTCCTGGCAGCCCAGGGCGTGGAGATCAGGGTATGTTGAGTGAACAGCTGGATTGGCAAAAAACCGACGGCATGATGCCGGCCATCATACAGCACGCTGAATCTGGCGAAGTGTTAATGCTGGGATATATGAATGAGGACGCGCTGGCGAAAACGCAAGAAAGCGGCAAAGTGACCTTCTACTCGCGCACCAAACAGCGCCTGTGGACAAAGGGTGAAACCTCCGGCAACTTTCTTAATGTGGTCAGCATCACCCCGGATTGCGATAACGATACCTTGCTAGTATTGGTCAACCCGACAGGCCCGACCTGCCACAAAGGGACGTCAAGCTGCTTTGGGGAGACCGGACACCAGTGGTTGTTCCTCTATCAACTGGAACAACTGCTGGCCGAGCGCAAACATGCCGACCCGGAGAGCTCATACACTGCGAAACTGTATGCCAGCGGCACCAAACGTATTGCGCAGAAAGTGGGAGAAGAAGGCGTGGAGACCGCGCTGGCCGCGACGGTAAATGACAAGTTTGAACTGAAGAATGAGGCGTCAGACCTGATGTATCACCTGCTGGTGCTGTTGCAGGACCAGGGGCTGAATTTGACGGAGGTGGTAAAGAACCTGCGTAGCCGGCATAAATGATGATTCAGGCAGGGTTAAACTGACGTTATCTAAAAAGTAGTTGTCAGATAAACCTTGATTAATCTCATCATCAGTATTCCTGATTTTGTTTGTCGCCTCAAAACAAAATCAGGATTTTCTATCTAAGATCTCTCACCAGATATTGAATAATAGTACGCTTAGTTTTCTTGTTCATTAAGTCACCTGTTTTGTGTTGAGGCGAGAATATCACCTTTAATCAGGTGGCCAAATTTACTGTGCCATATATGGACGCCCCGGGTAATGCAAGTACTGATTCGATGCGGTTTGCTGCCATATATCCGGCGTCGTTAGTGGATCTGATGACCCGCGCCATGATGTCATCCAGCAGTCACCGGGACTCCTGTCGGAGATCAACCCCGACAGGGTGTACGCAGATATGGCAAGGGCTTATCGAAACATCATCATAGTATATTAATGATATTTCTGGGACTCCCTCAGCCCATAGGGTATATTTATTTAATATGACCTTTTTTAATCATACAAAAACATTTCGCATGAAATCACAAATAGTCGGTGGCAACCAGTTGCTTATTTCGTGAACTTCCCCACGCATCAAAGTTTTTAAGGCAGGTTATTAACGAATACTTATCCCAGTTTTCTGTACTCGCTAACTCAATCATAGGCATTGCTAGCATTTGCGGACTTAATGATAAACCGAGGCGCTGACGAGCGGGATAGAAAACTTGAGCAAAATGCTCACTACCGCGACACAATGCGTTTACAGATTCGGAGAGACTTTGATCCGCACCGCGTCCAGGATCTTCTATAGGAGTTACCGGTTCTCCCGGTAATAATCCGATAATAGAAGCATGAGGTGCAGAAAAGAAAAATTCCACCGCGACTCTGGCACTGTATATCTTCCCAACCAAATCAGGACTACTATTTGAACTATCAAAAAGTGCCGCCATATTCATCGTATTTTGTCGATGTAACCGTTCCTGAGTATCAGCGAGGCAGAAGTAATAACCATAAATATCCACTTTCATAAATGTACTTATTGCCTGGCTGAAAGCTTCTTGGGTCGTACCACTCCACCCGACATCCACTACGGCAATTTTTTGGTGGCTTTTGATTCCAACTTGTCTCAGATACTGGAATAACGCGCGACGATTACGCTGGCACACCTTTAAAATTTCCCAACGCCAAGCGTACAAAAACTCAACCAATTTATCATGCACTGCCGGGGTTATCACTATATCGTCACCGAGACCAAAGGCTTTCATGATATCTCGCGCCGGAACCTTCACCCCAATCCTTTCAAGTACCTCACACGGGGCCAGCCCATCACATCCAGAGATCAGAAAAGGAATATAAGCACTGAAATTACTGTCTGTGATTGCCGCCAGAGTAAAGGTGGTACGGGAACCATAAAAATAATTAAACGGTGGTAACTCCGACTGCATCTGCTGCTTCGCAACATTGGTCAGAACATAACCGTCGCGAGCGAAAAACAGAATATGATCGATACCGTCAGCTTGTGATTTTGCTTTAATCCACTCAAGAAAACCAACGCTGGCAGGCCCACCGGTTAAAAAGCCCAGCTCTTCATACGAACCATAATCTATCTCACGGGCCTCCATGCGCAGCAAGCCTTCAGCCAATGAAGTGCTCAGACTGACATTTTTCTTCTTCTCACGAAAACGACTAGCAATATAGTGGTAACTCATCAGCCCTTTCTCCGCCGGGCGTTTAAAATCACCAATTTCACTATCACCAATGTGCAGAATCTTAGCTGGTGGTACCCCTAACTTTTCACTGACAAGAGTGAACAACTCACCGCTGTCACGCTTGGTTGCATTTTCATCTGCGGATGAAAAAACAGCCACGCCATTAATTTGCTGTTTTGCCAGAGCCTGATCGAAGAATCGCGCGGAAAAATACATATCCGAGATGATAACAACGCGCTTGCCAGCTGCAAGCAACTGCTCAAACAGCGGGAACAACTCATAGTTAGGCTCGATAAGCTGTAGTTCCAGCTCATACTCTGCCTGCATCAGCGCGTCTTTCGTGTACTGACAATCTGGGAAACAACTATAAATATTATCAAGGGTTATTTCTTTACGCCCTTCCCGAACCATAACGCCAAAAGCATCTGCCTGTGCTTGTTGGCGTTTGGCCTTGAAGTTCTCAATATTCAGTTTTTCACCTAAAAGGGTGAATGCATCTTCCGGGTCTGAAAGCGGGCGCAGATATAACGTATCAAAAAAATCGAATGAAACAACCTCAGCCACATCAATCATTTTAGCCAGTTTAGGTTCACAAAGAAGCTGGCCCTTCGAAAGTTCGTCCATCTTTTACTCCAAATCTAAAATCCAGAAGCGACTTAAGCTGTTAAATCAAAGTTAATTCCATTCGGAGCTAAATTGACATTGTAGAAAGGATCATACTGATAGAAATTAGGATGCTTCTCATACAAACGACGTAACTCACTAAATAGACGCTCTTGTTTAACAGGGTCGACGAGGTCTAAACCGCGGCTAATCGATTCGTAGTGATAAAGTGTTACCGCCTGGCATACGACGTTATAGAAGCCATTTTGGGACAATGTAAAACATAAATCCACGTCGTTATAAGCAATAGGGAAAGATTCATCAAATCCGCCAATCTTCTGATATTTTTCTCGTTCGATCATCAGACAGGCTCCGGTTACCGCCAGCCAGTTATATTCCAGAAGGTTACGCATAAAGTAACCCGGGCTATTGCTATCATGGCGCAAGAAGGCATGTACCGGGCCACACTGCAGGTTCAGCACACCAGCATGCTGAATTTGCTGAGTGCCTGGATATAACAATTTTGCACCGACGGCGCCAATATGTGGAAGTTGCGCATATCCCGCCATTCGCTCCAGCCAGTCATCCATCAGCACTTCAGTATCATCGTTAAGGAACAGTAGAATATCGCCTGACGATGCCGCAACCCCTATGTTATTCAATTCTGAGAAGTTAAACGGGATATCATGATGTATTACCTTCACACGCGAAACAGACGTTAGCTCAGAGAAGTAAGCCAGCGTGGTTTCCGCCACCGAACCGTTATCAACGATGATAACTTCATAATGCTCATATTTCGTCTTCTCGATAAGGGAATCAATACAACGACGTAGAACTTCCGCATTATCACGGGTAGGAATAATGATAGAAATCAGCGGGGTACCCGTCAGATGATAATTGACACGGAAATACCCTGGGACCTCAGTCACAGGCTCGACGGTCCCTTGTAATCCACGGCGTTTTAACGCATCGACTCGCACTTGCCGCGAAGCTTCGAGAACATAGGGCTTAGCAGCAATATCTGATGCTACTGAAGCCGGAATGATTCGCCAGTGATAAAGGATCTTATCAATATGGCTAATACGGTTAGTATGTTCAGCAACTCGCAAAACGAAGTCCCAGTCCTGGCAGCCATCAAATTCGGAACGTAACAGACCGGTTTTTTCCAACAGGCTGCGGCGCACACATGACGCATGACAAGTAAACATCGTACTCATCATGGTGTCAGGTGACCAATCGGGTTTGAAGTGCGGCTGGGTATAGTCCCCGTCTTCGGTAAGCTTATCTTCATCACTGTAAATGAAATCAGGTTGCTGCTGCTCGATACACAGAGCCATTTCATACAAGCAGTCGACCGTAAGCTCGTCGTCATGGTCAGCAAATACGATGAAATCCCCTTTTGCTGCTTTGATACCAAGATTAGTCGCACCTGAAATCCGTAAATTAGATTCTGCATGGATAATTCTAATCTGCGGGTGTGAAATATTTTTTAATGCTTGCTGAAGTTGAGGATCCGGGCTGCAATCATCGGCAAGAATTAATTCCCAATGCGGATACCATTGCGAGGTGATTGATTTCAACAATCCGTCGAGCAGATCCAAAGGGGTATTATAAACAGGTATTACAATAGAGAAGAAAGGCTTACTTTCGATCGCTGCAATGCGCTCAGCGAGGTCGACAGGCCGTGCAGGTTCAACATAGCAGTACCCTGAACGACCAGGTTTCAGCTGATAACCGGTTTTGTTATCGTATGAAATCGAGGCGGCAGGTACGGTATTAAGATTCAAGTTTTCTTGCAATACACTGATACTGCGCTGCTGTTTCAGGCGAGCAATAATCCCAGAAACCCCTTCCTGGCGAATATAATACATACCTTTCTGCGCGACAGCTTTCATTCCATGCTTCTGAATCAGTCCCGTAATCAGTCGATTCGCTTTTTTAAGCTTGAGATTCACCCCACCCGCAATACGGAGAGGTTTTGAGACTTTCCAGCTAGTGGACTCTCTGAAATCATTGATGATACTATTCAAAACCTGAATATGCCCAACATAGTTGGCCAGCTGCGCGTTCTGTGAATCAACTTTTGCTTTTAACTCGAGCAACTCTGCCGTTAATTTTTGCTGAGCCTGCTGTAACTGACTCAGTTCACTTTCGGTTAGAGCATGACTGCGGATTCTTTCCGCCAGGGCTTGAGCAACAACATCAGGTGCGGCCATCTGGAGACTAACATTAACCGTTATCTGCTGACCAATAAACACTTGTGGTATCAATATTTGCGGATCGTTAGAGTTGGAATAATACAGCACACCCTGCTCTAACGCGCATACCTCACAGAGATCCACATAGCTGGCAGTGCCATCTTTCAGGGACCACTGGACATGACCCTCTCGATCTTTCACCTGCAGGTTTTCAATCAATATCCAACCGCTGGTTTCCGAAGGATCCAGTCTCAGATAGTGCTTTTCATTTGGGTTAACCGATACATCTAGTGAATGTGAGACCGTCTGACCGAATTTGAGATTAAAAGACGAGCTTTGCAACTGGGTAAATTCCTGCTCACCATTGCGGTAATAAAGACGACCTTCAGAGGAAAATGAGGACGCTCCACTACTCAAGGGTGCATCAGGGTGCCAGACGTCAAGATATGACTTACTTAAGCCTGTAACTTGCTGCTGGAAAATAATTTCTTGTTCATTAAAAGCATTCAGTTCTGATTCATTAAGCGTGAAACCACATTCCCTAATAACCTGAAGAATAAACTCCTGGCGGGTTATTTCTGGATTTTCAGCCGGTAGCATTACCCGGGCACTTTGCCGTAAGAGGATATTGAGCGTTCTGAATAAAAGATACGTTGTCTCAATTGGCTTAGGTGCTGCCCATTCACAATCAAATAGATGAGGCTGCCCACTGTTATCTATAATGATATTCTGCGGCAACGCATCAATAAACTCACCTGGAATGGTCTGATGGAGGTCAGTTGAATGTCCTTTGCCTGCAAGCAATAACTGCAAATGCGCAAGGTATTCACGTAGCAAAGTAACAACCTGCGCTATACGCCATTCAGGTGAGGTGAATAATGTCACAAACTTAAAACTGAACGGAAAACCATTATGGTAGACAGGTTTATCTACTATTCTACAGATATAGTTGCCCTGCTCGGTTTCTGTCGACTCAGCAAGTTTTTCATAATGAATATTTACGGCAGCATTGTCTGAAGAGAAAATAGTCTCTTTAACATATGCAGGTTTTCGTTGTGTACTGTAATGATACGCTAAGATGTTGGCATCAGTTGCCGGATAATCAGCAACGGTTGCAGCAATCAAAAACGAGTTGGCCAGATCCATGCCAAGGTTATTTCTAAAGATAACCGGCCAGGCGTCGGTCAATGAAAAATTCAGCATAGCCGGCAATTGTGGGTCGGCGGCAACGGTTTGCCAGGCAAAAGCGCCTGCATCAAACTCACTAAGTTTACATCCACGCTCAGTGATGATCGAGGTCGGCATTTTATAATCTGGGAAAGGCGCCATAAACTCGACGGCATGATAGCCACTTCCTTTCAGCAGTTGCTCGATGGCAACTTTGCCATAAGTCTCTGGTTCGCCAGACTTATATCGCCCTTCAACACCGTACATCGGTTTTGCCAGATGATCTTCCGGCGCACCAGCAAAGTATTTGAGACCAAGTTGGTTCTCAATAGCAATAAAAAGAAAACCATCAGGTTTTAAAAAACCTCTGATTTTCTCAAGCATGGCATTTGCAGCATGCTCAGCTGAGCTGAACATGCTGGCATATTCAAGTACGCCGATCAGGGTGATAGCGTCGAATTTTTCATCGGTTTGAAAATCATCAAAACGTTCAGCGAGAACCGTAATATTATCCAGATCGCGGGTACGGCTGGACGCAATCGCAGCTCGGCGCTGACTGCCTTCAAGCGCAAGAATTTGCCCACCATTTTCGCCAAGAAAACGGGTAATTGCGCCACACCCGGCGCCGATCTCCAGTACTTTACCTCTCAGCTTATCCTGGAACGGGCGTAAAATATTGCCTCGCTGGGAACTCAGATGATAAAGCGTCTGCCAGTCAATACATTGATTACGTAGCTCAGAGGAAAATATGGATATATCTTTCGCAGATGCGATGATCTTGGCTAATCGTTGTTCTTCGTAATCGCCATCACTATATGAAATATCCTGGTAATCGGCTCGGGACCAAATTCCATGCTGTGCCAGAAATTTATAACCATTTTTTTCAAGATGAAACATATACTCGACCTATGCAAAATTTAAATCGGACGGTGTATTTTCTTATTCCGATTATGCTTGCTGAATTATTTAACAACTGAATTAAATTGATGAACACTTCATTTTAACACCAAGATCAACCAGACCAATAAATCCTGGTGTGGGTTCTACGGCTAAATGAATTGAATCATAACGACGGTCATGAGGTATGATATTGCCTTCAATATCGCTACTTGCAATACCTACAGAAATAAAATAGTCCCCTTGGCTCAGTATTCCTGGGAATTCGATGGCAATAATATACTCATCCTTTGATGTGTTATCATCGACAAATTGAATACCTTGATATTCAGTATTGGTATTATAAATAGTCACACCTTCTTTGGTTTTGATTGCAAACCCAAAGATCGGCCTGATAATCAGTTGGTTGAATTTGATTCTAAATTTAAACTGGAGAAGTTGATCATTTCGGCAAATAGTCGGGTACTCTTCAGCATTTTGAACGAAATGATAGTCAACAATCTCAGCGGCACGATCACCCCAACGATACTCAGCACTATTATAATTTGCTCGTTGGTCAAAACCAGCATCGCCATATTGCCAGGCGGGTGTTGCATTCTCAGACAGGGGTTGTTGCTCAGAGGCCATTTCACGATCAAGACGCTCTTGTTCGCCTTTTGCTGCTTGATCAATGGAATCAGAAAGTGACGCTTTTTCCGCATTCTCTTTTGGTGACTTTCCAAAGAGCAGATCAAGATAGTGATTCACCACAACCCTTGGGGAATCCTGCAGCATTAACTCGCCATCGTTAAGCAATATTGCACTATCACAATGAGTCACAATCTGTTCCGTCGCATGTGACACAAACAATATAGAGGTTCCATTGGCCTTTAACTGTTTCAGGCGAGCAAAGCATTTCGCCTGGAATTTTGCATCACCCACAGCCAAAGCTTCATCAACAATTAATATTTCGGGGTTAATCTGAGCCTGAACTGCAAATGCCAGCCTTACCAGCATCCCGCTCGAGTAAGAGCGAACCGGGGAATCAATAAAGTGCCCAATATCTGCAAAAGCCAGAATGTCATCCAGTCGATTATCGACCTCAGCCTTCGTCAGACCAAGTAACGAAGCATTAAGATAGACGTTTTCACGGCCACTAAAATCATTATTGAAACCAGCCCCCAACTCCAGTAATGCAGCAACCCGTCCATTAACCCTGACCTCACCAGAAGTTGGCGTCAACGTTCCAGCAAGGATTTGCAGTAGTGTTGATTTTCCTGAACCATTTTTCCCAACAATGCCAATAGTCTGACCACGTGGCAATTTGAAGGAGATATCCTGGAGGGCCCAGAACTCATCATGGTAAACGCGCGCAACGCGACCAAGTCGCTGATCAATTTTAGGTACAATAAAATCTTTTAAACGTCGAAGTGGATTGTCATAAACTTGATAGCATTTACTAATATTATCTACTTCAATTGCATAATCATTAGATGACATCAGCAAAACCCTTCCGTGTTTTCTGGAACCAGATATAGCTCAGCACCATTATGATAACTGAAATGAGGGTGTATACCGCCAAGCCAGCAAAATTAGGAAGCCCGCCCCAAATAATAACTGTTCGTGCTTGCTCAATGATGAAGGTAAGAGGATTCAGCAAAACAATATGCTGGAATGATTTAGGAAGCGCTGATAACGGGTAAAATACTGGCGAGAGAAACATGACCACTGTCATAATAATACCGATTGATTGGCCGATGTCTCTGATATAAACGCCAAGAGATGATAGCAACCAAGCCAGCCCCAATGTCAGAATAACCAAGGGCAAAAACACTAAAGGTGCAAATATTATGGTCCAATGAAGAAAACCATTAAATGTTATGAACGCGATAAGTAACACACAGAAACTAATAAAACTATGGAAAAGTACTGAAAGTAATGTCACAACAGGTAAAATTTCAAGAGGGAACACAACTTTCTTAACATAGTTTGCATGCTGGATGATGAGGCCCGGAGCTCGCATCAGCGTTTCAGCAAAGAATCCGTGAGTAATCATCCCCACGAAAAGAATAACTGCAAACTGGGTCTTTGGTTCATTAACGGCTCCAGCACCCCATTTCGCTTTAAAAACAACCGAAAAAACAATGGTATACACTGCAAGCATAAATATTGGGTTAATAAACGACCAAAACAATCCCATCACTGAACCTTTATATCGCCCGCTGATATCTCGGCGGGTCATTTGATATATAAGGTTTTTATTACGCCATATTGAGGCAAGCATTTTATATAATGCTGTATTTTTTAAGGATAGATGACTCACTGGTATCCTCTTGCTGTTTTAATGCTGTACTGGGAAAAGAAGTGGCCGTCGTTATAACTTCTTTAAAAGGACTGCCATAAACAACGCAATATTACCTAGAGTAGTTTGACGATAGGGTTTTAGTAAACAAAAAACACGCAATCGATCGACCAGGCATGCGCTTCGTAATCTAATGAAATTTCCTAACTTAATTTTACTATCAGGAGTTAAGTATTCATTAAGGCTCATCAGCAGATCAATATTCTTTTGATTCCAGTTTTTGAATTTACCATCCATCAGCTTTCTGATGCGCAAAAGCCTTGCCGTCATTGAAATATTAGAGCCAATGATATTTTGGCCATGTTGGCGATAAAGAATAGCAGGATGCGGGTCATAATATATATGACCATTGCAACCAGAAACAAGAATATAGATCCACCAGTCATGCGAGATAATTTCATCATAACACGGAGTTTGGGATACCAACTCCCGTGCCTGATGATTCAGAATCATAGTATTCCCACCAGCGATGCTCTGCACGAGGGCATTACAAAAAGAGGGGGTATATTCGAATAATGGAGAAAAACCAATAGGATGGCCGTCACCATCTATTAGTTGTGTACGGCCACAGTAAACCGCTGGTTTATTAAACTCACTAAAGCTGGCAAGATATCGAACACCACGCTCAAGCTTATCGTCATACCAAATATCATCCTGGTCGCAAAAAGCAAAATAGTTACAGTCAGAGCCGTTACTTTGTAAAGAGGAGATAAAATTCCAGGCAAATCCTTTACGAGGACCATGTGTAATGTGTAGACGGCCTTCTCCTAACTTACGCTGGTACTCCTCTAGAATAGCAATGGTTCCATCCGTGGAACCATCATCTGAAACATAAATAACCCAATTCTTATAGGTCTGATTAATTATCGAATCAATCTGCTCCTTTAAATACATCTCACCATTGTAGGTGCAGAGCAGGACCGCAATTTTATCGTTTATATTCATGAATTAATTATATACTTCAGCATCACTCAATAATAATCCATTCAGATCTTTTGCAGAAAGCTGAATATCATCAATGTCAGGCCATTTGATGCCAATTTCTGGGTCATTCCAGAGAATACTGCGCTCAGACTGTGGCGCATAGTAGTTGGTTGCTTTATAGACAAACTGTACCGTCTCACTCAGGGCCATAAAGCCATGCGCAAATCCTTCCGGAATCCACAGCTGACGCTTGTTCTCTGCGCTCAGCACCACGCCAACCCACTGACCGAAAGTCGGGGATGAACGACGCACGTCCACTGCCACATCGAACACTTCACCTTCGGTGCAGCGTACCAGTTTGCCTTGAGCATGTGGGGCCAACTGATAGTGCAGGCCGCGCAGCACGCCTTTCTGTGACTGCGAATGGTTGTCCTGTACAAACTCAACATGACGACCCACTGCCTCATCAAACATCTTGCTGCTAAAGCTTTCAAAGAAAAAGCCGCGCGCATCACCGAACACGCGGGGTTCAAAAATCAGGACCTCAGGAATATCTGTTTTAATAATATTCATACTAGTTGTTCACCTATTTACCTAAAACTTCAACCACAACCCGTTCTACACCCTGGCGCCAGTCCGGTAACGTCACACCGAACACCCGCTGGAACTTTTCATTCGACAGACGCGAGTTCAACGGACGTTTTGCCGGCGTCGGGTAGGCCGTAGTCGGGATACCGTTAACTTCTTTCACCGCCAGAGCTGTGCCATGCGTACGAGCAACATCAAATACAAAGCGTGCGTAGTCATACCAGTTGGTTTCTCCGCTGGCCACCAGGTGGTAAATACCTGCCACCGCCCTATTAAGCTGTTCTTCACGAATAGCGATGGCGGTACAGTCTGCCAACAGCTCTGCCCCGGTAGGTGCACCATGTTGATCGTCAATGATCGACAGCGTCTCCTTCTCAGCCGCTAGCCGCAGCATGGTTTTGGCAAAGTTCGCCCCGCGGGTGGCGTACACCCAGCTGGTGCGGAAAATTAGATGACGCGGGTTACCCTGCTGCAACGCCAGCTCACCGGCACGTTTGGTTTCACCGTAGACATTCAATGGCCCGGTGGCCTCATCTTCCTGACGATAGTGACTCCCCTCCCCGTCGAACACGTAGTCGGTGGAGTAATGTACCATCAGAGCCCCCAGCTTCGCTGACTCTTCTGCCAGCACAGCTACGCCCCGGTCATTCAGCAGATCAGACAGCTCGCGCTCGCTTTCCGCTTTATCAACAGCGGTATGCGCCGCTGCATTCACAATCACATCCGGTTTCACCTGGCGGACGGTCTGAGCAATACCTTCGAGATTGGTCAGGTCACCGCACAATTCCGCATCGAAGTAGTCAACCGCCACTACCTCTCCCAGGGTAGACAGTGAACGTTGGAGCTCCCAGCCTACCTGCCCGTTCTTACCAATCAGTAAAATTTTCATGATTAAATACTCTGTGTAAATGGTCGGCAGGCCATTAGCGTTCGCTGAGCAGACGCTGCAGATAAGCGCCATATTCGGTTTTCTTTAACTTTTCGGCCTGCGCCGCCACCCCTTCCGCAGACAGCCACTGGTTACGGAAAGCGATCTCTTCCAGACAGGCAACCTTCATCCCCTGACGTTTCTCGATGGTATGAATGAACTGTGAGGCCTCAATCAGGCTGTCATGTGTTCCTGTATCCAGCCAGGCAAAACCACGTCCCAGCAATTCCACCTGCAGATCGCCGCGCTCCAGATACATCTGGTTCAGGGTAGTGATTTCCAACTCACCGCGCGCAGACGGTTTGACGGCTTTCGCCATCTCCACCACGTCGTTGTCGTAGAAATACAGGCCGGTCACCGCCCAGTCAGATTTAGGTTTCAGCGGTTTTTCCTCAATCGACAGCGCTCTGAAGTGCTCATCGAACTCCACCACGCCGAAACGTTCCGGGTCGAGTACTTGATAGCCAAACACGGTGGCACCAGACGTTTTGCTGGCCGCCGCATCCAGTTTCCGGCCAAAACTCTGACCGAAATAGATGTTGTCGCCCAGCACCAACGCACAGGCGTCGTTACCGATGAACTCTTCACCGATAATAAAGGCCTGCGCCAGACCATCCGGGGACGGCTGAATGGCGTAACTGAAGTTCACCCCGAACTGTGAACCGTCACCCAGCAGACGCTGGAATGCCGGCATATCTTCCGGGGTGGTAATGATCAGAATATCGCGGATCCCGGCCAGCATCAGAACGGATACTGGATAATAGATCATCGGCTTGTCGTAAATCGGCAGCAGCTGTTTAGACACGCCCTGAGTGATGGGATATAAACGGGTGCCGGAGCCGCCGGCCAGAACAATACCTTTCATGAGTTTATATCCTTATTCAGTTATTCAGGCCAAGACGTTCACCGGCATACGAGCCGTCCAGCACGCGCTGCCACCAGGTAGTGTTGTTCAGATACCAGTGAACGGTTTTCTCGATCCCGCTTTCAAAGGTCTCCTGCGGTACCCAGCCAAGGTCACGCTCAATTTTTGCAGCATCAATCGCATAGCGCAGGTCATGACCCGGACGGTCCTTCACAAAGGTGATCAGGTCAGCAAAGTGGCTGATATTGCCCGGCTTCTGCTCCACCACCTTGTCCAGGATGCTGCAAATCGTACGGACCACATCGATATTTTTACGCTCGTTATGACCGCCAATATTGTAGGTTTCACCGTTCCGGCCTTCAGTCGCTACCTTATACAGCGCCCGGGCATGGTCTTCGACGTAGAGCCAGTCTCGGATCTGCTCACCGTTGCCATACACCGGCAGCGGTTTACCCGCGATGGCGTTAAGAATGGTCAGCGGGATCAGTTTTTCCGGGAAGTGGTACGGGCCATAGTTGTTGGAGCAGTTGGTCACCACGACCGGCAGGCCGTAGGTACGGTTCCAGGCGCGAACCAGATGGTCGCTACCGGCTTTAGAGGCCGAGTACGGGCTGCTTGGCGCGTAAGACGTCTCTTCAGTAAAGAGAGCGTCGGTACCGTCGAGGTCGCCATAGACTTCATCCGTGGAGATATGGTGGAAGCGGAAGGTCTGCTTTGCTGTCTCATCGAGGGAGGACCAGTAGTGACGGGCCGCTTCCAGCAGGGTAAAGGTGCCAATCAGGTTGGTCTGGATAAAAGCGGCCGGACCGTCAATAGAGCGGTCAACATGGCTTTCGGCAGCCAGGTGCATTACAATATCAGGCTGAAACTCACTGAACTGTTGAGCCACGCTCTGGGCGTCGGTGATATCCGTACGCGAGAAAGAATAACGGCTGTTGTCGGCTACAGAAGCCAGAGACTCGAGATTACCTGCGTAAGTCAGGCAGTCCATAACGCGAACGTCATTCTGAGTATTCTCAATGATATGACGAACAACGGCAGA
This sequence comes from Klebsiella sp. CN_Kp088, assembly GCF_040064335.1. Lineage (NCBI taxonomy): Bacteria > Pseudomonadati > Pseudomonadota > Gammaproteobacteria > Enterobacterales > Enterobacteriaceae > Klebsiella > Klebsiella sp. CN_Kp088. The sequence continues at coordinate 224,861 of NZ_JBEAIQ010000021.1, forward strand.
ACCAATAAACCCAGCGCCACCGGTGACAAGGATCTTCATACTCTCTCTCATTTTTCAATAAGTTAAATGTTAGTAAAGAATACATTGTAAACTGCAGACACGCTACCGCCATTGGCTATCGCAACCAAAATGCGTAATGCTGCCGAACTGTATGCTTAACTGTGACTATCAGTGCTAAAAATCGGCACAGCAACCGTCAGGCGTCCACTTGTTTATGATTAAAGTTCATATGTCATACCCAAGTAAGCCATCCTGTAAGAACAGAGCTATGCCAGTAAACATAGCTTTGTTCTCAAACTCATGGCACTTGGCATAACCAGAATTTATCCGCCCATTTTCACCGTTTTAGATCACTTAATCCATCAGGACTTTCTCATTTACTATGTCATGCATAAGCAGGTCTTTAGCAAGGATAGATTTCGTTCATCCCTAAAACGATACAGCCCTCTCTCAGCCCCCCCCCCGACCTCAGTGAAGCACTGATATAGAAGAAATTATCCTGAGATCGACCACTCTCAACTCCTCTTCCTATTGAGGTATTCCGCATTAGTTAATAGGAATCACACTGAATCCAGCACGGATTTGTTAGTTTGTTTTTTCAATAATTCAATGGCAAGAACATAAAATACCGGCACATTATAGCTCTGCTCATGAAGAATAAAAATGAAAAAGCGTGACTAATCCTTCAGACAAGAAGCGAACATTATTTATACAGAAATTAAACCTTTAAAAGAAAAATACGCAACACATTGATATTAAAAGATAAAATAAAACAACTTTTCTATTAACATAACAATAATTAATAGAACTGTGCGTTAACCCTTAAAATTTATAAATAGATACAATAATACGTTGATATGCCAGCCCCATGAGTTGCTTACAATCTGACCTAACTGATACTATTCACAATAAAAAACAGCAGGTATTATTATTATGCTAAGTTATTTTATGTATGATAATAATTACTATTTGCACTAAAATGCACAAACAGGTCCGGACACAGCTCGGAATGGCAGGTGGTGCTGACCTGCTCCCCGTTGATTAATACACACCGATGTTAGTAATGTCTTCATAAGCTACATGAGAACATCCCCATGAAGAAGCCTTTTTCCGACGAACAGATCATTAGTACTCTCCGTGTGAGGCTGAAGCCGGGGTTTCTGCCCGTGAGCGCTGCCGTAAGCACGCCATTTCCGACCCCACCTTTTACACCTGGCGCAAGAAGTAAGGCGGAATGGAGGAGCACGAGGTTAAGCGCCTGAAGTCGCTTGAGGAAGAGAACGCCAGACTCAAGAATCTGCTTGCTGAAGCCATGCCTGGTAAGGAGGCACTTCAGGTGGCTCTGGGCGAAAGTACGGACGACAGACCACAAGCGGGAAGCCGTTAAGTTTATGAGTGATGCGACCGGTCTATCGCAACGTCGTGCCTGCAGGCTTACAGGTTTGTCTCTGTCGACCTGCCACTACGTGGGACAGCGTCCGGCGTCTAATGCGCTTTTATCAGGGCGCATCACTGAACTGGCACTAGAGCGCAGGCGTTTTGGCTACCGCCGCATCTGGCAGTTACTGCGCCGTGATGACCTTCATGCTAATCACAAGCGCGTGTACCACCTGTATCATCTCTGCGGGCTGGGCGCAAAACGCAGACGGAGTCGTAAAGGCCTGGCAACGGAGCATCTGCCGCTGCTCCGCTCGGCGTCACCCAATCTGACCTGTTCAATGGATTTCGTCATGGACACGCTGACCACCGGTCGCAGGATCAAGTGCCTGGCCTGTGTGGTCGACTTCACTAAGGAGTGTCTGACAATTATCATCGCATTCGGGATTTCAGGCGTTCAGGTCACTCATATTATGGATAGTATTGCACTATTTCGAGGCTATCCGGCGACGATAAGAACGGACCAGGGGCCGGAGTTCACTTGCCGCGCACTGGATCAATGGGCCTTTGAACGTGGTGTTGAGTGACAGTTAATCCGGCCGGGTAAACCAACGCAGAACGGATTTATTGAGAGCTTTAACGGGCGATTTCGCGATGAGTGTCTGAATGAGCTCTAGCTCAGCATATCATTCAAGCCAGGAGAATCATTAACGACTGGCGGCAGGATTATAACGAGTGATGGCCACATTCGGCACTGAATTATCAGACGCCATCAGAGTTTGCAGCACGGTGGTGAAATGGAAAATGTGAAGAGAAACAAACCGACATAACTAACTGACGGTCGTTTCTAATTGGGGGCAGGTCAGTGCGTCATGTCATCTACCCATATCTTGCAACGGTAAAGCAGATGACCTCTGAGGCAAGCCAGTGTAAAATAAGCAAATATATAGCGGGTAACAAGCCCCCCGGAGGATGAATATGAAGTTTTTAGTCACTGGAGCCGCAGGATTTATCGGTTTTCATGTAAGCAAGCGCCTTCTGGAGGCAGGTCACAAGGTTGTTGGTGTCGACAACATGAATGACTACTACGATGTCAGTCTTAAGCAGTCTCGTCTGGATCTACTGCAGTCTCCCCTGTTCACCTTCTATAAAACCGAACTTGCCGATCGAGAAGAAATGGCGCAAATTTTCGCCACTGAGAAGTTTGAACGTGTGATCCACCTGGCGGCACAGGCCGGTGTTCGTTACTCGTTAGAAAATCCTCACGCCTATGCTGATGCTAACCTAATCGGTTTTCTGAACATTCTGGAAGGCTGCCGGCACAACAAAGTACAGCATTTGCTGTATGCCTCTTCCAGCTCGGTGTATGGACTGAACCGCAAAATGCCTTTCTCCACCGACGATTCGGTCGATCATCCGGTATCGCTGTATGCCGCGACAAAAAAAGCCAACGAGCTGATGGCACATACCTATTCTCATCTGTATGGCATTCCCACCACCGGATTACGCTTTTTCACTGTGTATGGTCCATGGGGCCGTCCGGATATGGCGTTGTTTAAATTCACCAAAGCCATGCTGGAAGGTAAAAGTATTGACGTCTATAACTACGGCAAAATGAAGCGCGACTTCACCTATATCGATGACATCGTGGAAGCAATCATTCGTGTACAGGATATTATCCCACAGCCAGATGCAGAGTGGACGGTAGAGAATGGCTCACCAGCAACCAGTTCAGCCCCTTACCGCATTTACAACATCGGTAACAGCTCGCCGGTCGAGTTGATGGAATACATCACCGCCCTGGAAGAAGCGATGGGAATGGAGGCCGAGAAGAATATGATGCCAATGCAGCCCGGCGATGTACTGGAAACCAGCGCGGACACCAAGCCGTTGTATGACCTTGTGGGCTTTAAACCGCAGACGTCTGTTAAGAACGGGGTTAAGAATTTTGTGAAGTGGTACAAAGGGTATTACAACGTCTGAGTGCTCACATCTGTCTTCCTGAACCGCAATCCAGATTGCGGTTTTTTTGCCTTTTTTCATGTGGTTGAGTAAAACTCAGTTTAGACAACGCCATGCATGCCGCGCAGTCGGGAAGTTGGTACATGACTAGTCCTGATATAGGTTGACAGCTTTTCGTCTGTAAATGCCTGATGAACTTCATCGGGCGTTTTGTATTTCAGGGCCAGGTGTGGCCGCTCATGGTTATAAATTGACACGGATTCTTTTACCATTTCCCGGACCTGCGCCAGGTCCGCAGGGCGCGAGAGTAAAAATTCATTTTTCAGGATACCGTTTACTCGCTCAGCCAGCGCATTCTGGTAGCAGTCATAACCATCGGTCATTGAACAAGTTATCCCATTTCTCTCATGGACTGACTGATAAAGTACCGAACAGTTTTGCAGTCCTCTGTCAGAGTTATGGACCAGCGGACCTGTCGTTTTTCTCCCCCTCAGTGCTTGTCTGAACGCTTTTACCACGTTTTCTGTCTGCAAGTTTTCCCCAACATGGTAACCCACGATTTTTCTGGAGCAGGCATCAGTGACCAGACTCAGATAAGCCGTGCCGCTGCACAGCGGAAGAGCTCAAGCTGAGCTTCAAGTTCCCTGATTCTTTGCTCGGGTGTAAGCGGGATAGTCGTCTGGGCCACGGGCAGTTTCCTCTTCACCAGGTCAGGAAGTCCGGGGCTCCAGTCAAGCCGCCCATATTTACGCAGCCAGACAAGAACGGTGGAGCGCCCCTGAATGCCATACCGCTGCTGGGCTTGTTTATAGGTCATCTCACCTTTTTCAACTTGCTCTACAACAGCTATTTTAAAGGATAGAGGATAATCACGTTGGGTGCGTTTGAACTCAGTCATCATCACGTTCTCCGGATTTAAGTCAGGAACGTGTCAACGCTATTCAGGACGGGTTAACAAAAACAAAAAAAGCCCTCATTGTAGGCTTCTTTACCCTTACAGCGCTTATTTTCGGCATCAACATCTCAGTGACGGCAGCTCTTTACAAGAGTGTGATTTAACATATCTGACCACCACATTACCTACAATGAGTTTAGAGCAAAATTACAGCACACATCGCACGACTCGGGATGTTTAGAGAAAATTGAACGGAATATAATCAGTGAACAAATTGTTGACGATGGAATCAATCAGACTGGCGGCAACAACACCGCCAGCCCTTAGTACAAGAGGTAACTAATCGTTGCCGAACAGATCGCGGGTATAGACCTTATCGGTTACATCAGATAATTCTTCCGCCATGCGGTTGGAAATGATGACATCGGCTTCTTGCTTGAAGGCATCGAGATCACGGACCACACGAGAATTGAAGAACTCATCCTCTTGCATCACCGGTTCATAGATAATTACCGGGATCCCCTTGGCTTTAATGCGCTTCATAATCCCTTGGATTGAAGAGGCGCGGAAGTTATCTGAACCACTCTTCATTATCAGGCGATAAACCCCAACAACTTTAGGTTTGCGCGCAAGAATGGAGTCTGCAATAAAATCTTTACGAGTACGGTTCGCATCGACAATAGCACCAATAATATTGTTTGGTACGGATTCATAGTTAGCCAAAAGCTGTTTTGTGTCTTTCGGCAGACAGTAGCCACCATAGCCGAATGACGGGTTGTTGTAGTGATCGCCAATACGCGGATCCAGGCACACCCCCTCAATAATTTGCTTGCTGTTCAACCCCTGGCTTTCTGCATAGCTATCAAGTTCGTTGAAATAGGCAACACGCAGCGCAAGATAGGTGTTGGCGAACAACTTGATAGCCTCGGCTTCAGTCGAATCGGTAAACAGCGTCGGGATATCCTGTTTAATCGCCCCTTCTTTCAGAAGATTGGCAAAACGCTCTGCTCGCTCAGAACGTTCACCAATAACAATACGCGACGGGTGCAAATTGTCATATAACGCCCGACCTTCACGCAGAAATTCAGGAGAGAAAATCACATTGTCGATACCGAGTCGTTCCTTGATATCACGAGTAAAACCAACCGGAATAGTCGATTTTATGATCATCACAGCATCAGGGTTAATCTCAGTCACATCGCGAATGACGGCTTCGACAGTTGAGGTATTGAAGTAGTTAGTTTTTGGATCGTAGTCAGTTGGTGTCGCGATAATGACATAGTCAGCATCGCGGTATGCATCCTGCTTGTCAGTCGTCGCACGGAAATTCAGTGTCTTTTCTGCCAGGTATTCCTGAATTTCTTTATCGACAATTGGAGATACCTTCTGGTTAAGCAGATCAACTTTAGACTGTACGATATCCAGCGCGACCACTTCGTGGTGTTGCGCAATCAGGATGCCGTTTGATAAACCAACATAGCCGATACCAGAAATTGTAATTTTCATTCGTTCACACTTTACTCAGTTAGCGGGAGGGCAGCGAATGGCCACACTATTAATCAAACTGCTTGCGGTTTTACTCTCCGGTCAGAGGGCATGTCAAGACGTAACCAAAAATAGAAAGCCTCATTAATGGTTACGTCCCTGATAAATCGCTAGCGCAGAAGAGCTAAGATTTCTTCCGTTTTACTGTTCATCAAGACGGTATCGGCTTTCGATTCCACATTCAGACGCACTACAGGTTCAGTATTAGAGCTACGGAGATTAAAACGCCAATCGGGGTACTCAATGCTAATGCCATCCGTAGTATCAACATGCGCTGCGGAAGGTTCGTATCGCTCGCGAATAAGCGCAATAGCTTCAGGAGCATTCTTCAGCTTACGGTTAATCTCACCTGACGCAGGAAACGCAGCCTGACGATCGGCCACCAGCGCTTTCAGGGAAGTATTTTTCAGGCACAATAGTTCAGCAACAAGCAGCCAAGGGATCATGCCACTATCGCAATAAGCAAAATCGCGGAAATAATGATGTGCGCTCATCTCACCACCATAAATAGCATCTTCCTGGCGCATCCGCTCTTTAATAAAAGCATGTCCTGTTTTGGACATAATTGGTATCCCACCATTCTCGGTAACAATATCGACTGTATTCCATGTTAACCGCGGATCGTGAATGATTTTAGCACCCGGTTGTTTCTGCAGAAATGCTTCGGCAAGTAAACCGACAATGTAGTATCCTTCAATGAATTCGGACTCATCATCAAACATAAAGCAACGGTCAAAATCGCCATCAAATGCGATGCCGATATCTGCATTATTCAGACGAACCGCATCAGCGGTATCCTGACGACACTCAGGCAAAAGAGGGTTAGGGATACCATTAGGGAAGTTGCCATCTGGATGATGGTGTACTTTAACAAAAGTTACGGGAGCTCCAGCGGCGATAAAACGCTTTTCAATTTCGTCGATTACATGACCTGCCGCACCATTACCTGAATTTACTACAAGCTTAAGCGGACGATTGAAGTTCGCCAGATCGACGTAGCTCATCAGGTGATCGACGTACTCCTGCAATATGGTAATCTTATGCAATGTCCCACGGCGGTTAATATCAACAGGAGGGAAATTATTTTCTTCGGCAAGCCTCTGAATATCACGTAACCCAGTATCACCACTAATCGGCTTCGCATTATCACGCACCAATTTCATACCATTGTAATTCATTGGATTATGACTGGCCGTCACTTCAATCCCACCATCAATCCCAAGATGGAAGGTGGCAAAGTAGATTTCTTCGGTACCACTCAGACCAATATCAAGTACATCAGTGCCGGCATCCATCAGGCCATTAGCCAATGCCAGCTTCAAAGACTCACTAGTAAGTCGGACATCACCACCTACAGCAATACGTTTTGGTTTCAAAAACTCACCATAAGCACGCCCGATACGGTAGGCAATATCTTCATTCAGTTCATCGCCTAATTCGCCACGAATATCATATGCTTTAAAGCAGTTAAGCTGCGCCATTTTTAAGTCCCTAGTAATTGTTAGCAGCGACCATACTGGTCTTTAATTCGAATAATATCATCTTCACCAAGGTAAGTTCCGGATTGAATCTCCAGAACTTCTAACGGAATTTTCCCTGGGTTTTCAAGGCAATGTTCAGCACCAATGGGAATGAAGGTAGATTGATTTTCCGTTAGTAAAAATTGTTTACCATTAACTGTGATCTGACCAGTACCTGAAAGGATAACCCAATGTTCAGCACGATGATGGTGCATTTGCATAGAAAAAGCCCCCCCAGGCTTTACAGTAATCCGATTAACATTAAAGCGTGGTGTCTGTACGATGACATCGCTACGCCCCCATGGGCGATAAATTTCACGATGGCGTTTATATTCACTACGTTGATTGTGTTTTAAATGCTCTACAATTTTCTTTACATCCTGAGCACGGTCTTTATCCATGACCAGTACAGCATCTTTTGTACTGATAATAACCAGATTCTCTACACCGATAGCTGCAACCAACTGACCGTCACTATTAATGTAACAGTTTTGACTATTATGCACCCAAGAGTCCCCAGTCAAAACGTTGCCCTGCTGATCTTTCGGGCTAACATCCCACAGAGCGGACCAGGAGCCGACGTCATTCCAGTCAGCATCCAGGCCCACGACAATAGCATCTGATGTTTTTTCCATCACGGCATAATCAACAGACTCATCAGGGCAATTGCTGAAAATATCATGAGCTATACTGATAAAATCACTCCCGTCATCCGCACTAGCGATGGCTTGTTTACAAGAATCAAGAATGTCTGGGCGAAACTTAGCCAACTCAGAAAGGTATTTCTTAGCGCGGAACATAAACATCCCGCTGTTCCAGTAGTAATCCCCAGAAGCAAGATAAGTTTCAGCGCGGGCACGATCTGGTTTTTCAACAAATCGAGCTACTTTATAAGATGTCTGTTGGGAGTCATCTAAAGCATCTCCACGCTGAATATAGCCATAACCAGTTTCGGCTGAACCCGGTACGATGCCAAATGTCACGAGGTGGCCAACTTCAGCATACTTCTGAGCTACCTGGATGGCATTGTGGAAGACCTGAACATTATTGATGATATGGTCAGCAGCAAGAACCAGCAGCAGAGGGTCGTCCCCATTCTTTGTCGCTTGTAGCGCAGCAAGGGCTATTGCAGGCGCAGTATTCCGCCCTACTGGTTCAAGCATGATATTATGGGATAGTTTATCTAATTGTCTTAACTGCTCGGCAACCAGAAAGCGGTGTTCCTCATTGCAGATAACCATTGGCTCTTGGGTATCAAGTCCAGATAAGCGGGTGATAGTTTCCTGTAACATCGAATTCTGGCCATAGAGCCTCAAAAACTGCTTCGGATAGAGCTCGCGAGACATCGGCCATAGACGGCTACCCGTTCCACCAGCCATAATTACAGGAAGCAACATATTGAAATCCTCAAGTAAAAACAAAGTTATCTATTGATCAAAAGAACCTATGCCCTGGAGCATCGGCCCTCAGGTACGTTATCTCTGTCTGGCTCAATCAGACTGGACAAAATTGCAGCTTATCCCCAACAGTCTCTCCTTTGAACTCGGCCACGTGTGAACATAAGAACTCCTACGCCGTGAACTGACGTCATTATACTGTTTTAGCGCACCCTGTAGTAATCGGGTACTGATTTCATCCTATAAAATTCAAGGTCTTTTACCAAACAAGTCAGTTCCCATTTGGTAAACTTGAATCATAAAAAGTCAATACGGAGATACAACTTTCTCCGTTTCTTTTTCTCAAATCCATCAGTACTTTCTCATTTGTCTACACAGTTGCTTATGCAACAGACATCCGCATCGATTAGTATTACTTTCGCGGGAATTGGAGGATTCTGATTGATTCAAAATCAGGGTGAACCTGTATCAATCGTGGGAAATGATAATAAAGAAGAATTAACTTGATACTTTCCTTTGTATTCATACAGCCGAATATCCTTATACACCTTAAGATTAGTACTACCCTAATACACAAAAATTATGACAAGTATGCGGACATCAACAAGATATTAGCATTACACATAACTGCAACTGCCAAAAATGATAGAAAAATACATTTAGTCCTTTTCCTTTACCCCATGCCTGAAAAATAATACGAAAACCCAGAAAAAACCATACCAATAAAATGACTATCACTTATACAACATAATGCCCCACCAACATACTCGACTAACCCATCAGTTAGCCGAGTAAAAAGAGAAAAATTATCAATAAAGTAGATTCTTATCCTTTAGTTTACAGGCCTGGAAAAATATGATGCTGCCCTACTGATGTCTTTTTCATTCAAGGTCCCGGAATCGCTGAGCAATGATATCCACGCTTTGATGTAGGTATATTTCGCCTCTGCAAGATCCCGTTGCGCACCATAAAGTTGTTGCTCAGCATTCAAAACATCAACGTTGACGCGCTGCCCCGCCAGCACACTCTTACGTGTTGCCTCCACCTGTGTGGTGGCTGACTTAACCGCAAAATCATAGGCAAGAAGCTTTGCCTGGCTACTAATACATAGATTAAACTGCTTACGTAAATCATTAATAACATTACCAACTTGCGCATCAAGCTCGTACTTTGCCTGACCATAACGAGCCGCTGCCTGGCGGGTTGATGCAGCCACACTTCCGCCAGAATAGATCGGCATACTGACCTGCACGCCAATGCTATCCGTTCGGTATTTCTGATTAACCGTGTTATCGCTGCTGGAATCATTCTCTGAATGCGAGGCATAAAGTTGAACTTGCGGCATAAAACCCGCTCGGTTCCTCTCCACCTCATATTTGGCGGCATCGACGCCATGCCGGGATGACATTAGTAACGGATTTCGCTCCATGGCAATCTGCTGCCAATCTTCAAATCTGGCCGGTTGTAATGGCCTGATCTGGAACTTTCCGGCACGAAGAGTCTGCAGTTCGTCAAGCTGCTCCAGAGGGATGCCAATGATCACTTCAAGGTCACGTTGGGCAGAATCTAACGCATCCCGGGCTTCAATAAGCTGGGCTTCAGCCAGGCTATAGCGAGCTTGAGTTTCAGCAACATCGGTGACCGTCCCCTCTCCGGCGCTAACTAAGCGATCATTTAACGCTAGTTGCTCTTTATAAGCCTCTTTTTGAGCTTCAGCCAATGCGATTTGGTCCTTGGCGTACGCGACTCCCACATAGGCAGTTATAACTCTCACAGCCAAATCCAGGTATTTACCACGATATTTTTCATCCGCCATTAGTGATTGCGCAACACCGGACTTATATTTTGCATATGCTTCATAGTCAAAAATGGATTGGGTCAATGTTACCGATCCCGCATAGCTACGGTATTGTTGCCGTTTTGTTACATCACTGACATTGCCAAAAAAATCGCTTGTCTGATATTGCTGCGTTTGCCAGTTACGCGGGGCATTTTGATAATTCAGTGAAACTTTTGGCAAAAGCCCTGCACGACCAATGTTCTCTGTTTCATTCCCTGCCTCTTTTTCTTTAATTGCTGCCTGGAATGTTGGATCTTTTTCAAGTGCCAAAGAATATGCATCCAAAATTCCTAACGAATAAACAGGTGCAGAAATCATAAGTGTCAATGCACTTATGGTCAGACCATAAATCTGCCGTTTAACCTGAATCAAAATTATTCCTCAGTCAATGATGTACGAGCGCGATCTAAAATTGGCTTGAACAAATAGCTCAGCAATGAACGTGACCCTGTTTTAACGAATACTTCTACTGGCATGCCAGGCTTAATATCAGCGCCTTGTAGCATTTTGATCCCTTCTGGCGTGACCGTCACCTGCATCTGGTAAAAGGGTTCCCCGGTCCCCTTATCAACCAAACGGTCAGCAGATACCAGCGTCACCGTTCCGGGTATTTTTGGCGTTTTATTCTGATTAAACGCGGTAAACATCAACTCAACAGGTAGACCTTTATAGACTTTATCAATCATCTCAACTTTGAGGCGAGAGTCGACGATCAGTGATGCTTCGCTTGGGACGATATCCATCAGATGCTCTCCGGCCCCTACTACACCACCTTGGGTGAAAATAGTTAGCCCTACTACCGTGCCATCTACAGGAGAAATGATGGACGTGTTACCAAGATCATATTTGGCCATATCCAGCTTATTCTTGAAATCATTGGCATCCATCTGAGTTTGTGCGAGTTGTGTTCTGACTTCACGTTGATAATCGGCATACCGTTGTTCGATTCGCTGCTGTGATTCAAGCAACTGCTTCTGGAGTTGACCGATTCGTCCTATTGTTTCATCAATGCTGCTATTAATTTCTGCGAACTGGCGTTGTGCTTCCAGGTAACGGTTCCTCGGTAAATATCCTTCCGCAGCCAGTTGCTTCATGCTACTCATTTGTTCACGGATGCTACTCAACTGAATTTGTTTGTTAATGCGAGAATCTTGCAATCCTTTTAGCTGAAAACGAATACCGTCACTGGACTGCCTGAAACCATCAATTTCACTTCGCAGCGCTTGCTGTCGAGAAGAAAAAAGCTGAACTTGCAAGGCTATGATTTCTGCGACACGAGGACTATCTTTGAGTGTGTCAAAAACAGGGGAAAAGCGAATCTCACTGAGGTTATCCCTTTCTGCTAATAACCTGCCTGCCGTTGCCAGCGTTGTGTAATATTGATCCTGTAAGGAATCGACCTGAGCTTGAGCCTGAACCTGACTCATCTGCACTAAAACCTCACCGGCCTTAACTTTTTCGCCCTCTTTCACGGCTATGTTTCTGACTATTCCTCCCGCAGGAGACTGAATAGTTTTACGATTACCAGAGACCGTAACTGATCCAGGGGATGCTACTCCCTTATCCAATGGTGCCAGGCTCGCCCACAGAAAAAAACCCGCTAATCCAATGCCGATCACCAACCATCCCAGACGGGTAAACCTGCGTTCATCTGTCTGTGATTGTTCGATATTATTTCCCTGTGGCATATTGATCTGTACAGACATACCAACTCCTTCGATTGCTTATGACGGATATATCCGCCGGCAAGTTCACGTTTTAGTTAATTTGTGATTTTGGAATATTGCCTTAATGCATATCGCTGTTCACCGCATGCGCTGCATGTTGTTGCGCTGTCTGTGATTTTTGGGCATTGGTAAGAGCTTGCAATACCTGATTAGTTGGACCAAAAGCACTAACCTTGCCATTAACCAGCAACAATAACTTAGTGGTCATAGCAAGCAAATTAGTACGATGGGTAATTAAAACAACCGTTTTATTACGTTGCCTGAGAATAGACACTGCCTGATTCAGCGCTAACTCGCCGGCATCATCGAGGTTTGAGTTGGGTTCATCGAGTACAATCAATGATGGATCGCCATATAAAGCACGTGCAAGGCCGATACGCTGCTTTTGTCCACCTGACAATCCAGCGCCGCTATTCCCAATGACAGTGTCATACCCATTTGGAAAATGTAAAATCAGTTCATGTACGCCAGCCAGTCGGGCTGCATCAATCACTTTTTCAGCGTCAATGTCACTGAAGCGCGCAATATTTTCTGCAATTGTCCCTGCAAATAACTCGATATCCTGCGGTAAATATCCGATATAAGGGCCTAGCTCATCTTTGTTCCACTGATAGATATCAGCGCTATCCAGGCGAACAATTCCTTCATCTACTGGCCAAATTCCCACCATTAGACGTGCAAGAGTAGATTTCCCTGAGGCACTCGGACCAATAACGCCAAGGACATCTCCAGGCTGGATTGCAAACGAAACATTATGCAACACAGCTTCACCTTGGGACCCAGGGGGGGTAGCGGAGACATTCTCGACGGATAACTCCCCTTTCGGCGCAGGTAAAGACATATTGGTGCCGCGAGGTGGGTTTTGGTCAAGTAATTTAACCAGCCGCTGATAGGAAAGTCTGGCTGAACTCCAGCTTTTCCAGACGTTAATTACCTGCTCAATCGGTGCAAGGGTTCTGCCCATAAGAATAGAACCGGCAATCATCATACCTGGCGTGATATGGCCATCAATTGCCAACCACCCCCCCAATCCCAGAACAAGTGATTGTAATGAAAGCCGCACAAATTTTGTCACGGAAGCGACTCGGGTTGCGCTTTCACTGGCAGTACGCTGACTATTCAGAAATCTCTGATGTAAATTATACCAACGGGACTTTATGTTAGGTAGCATGCCAAGAGCTTCAATCACCTCAGCATTACGCAAATTTGTACTTGCCAGACTGCCTGATTGCAAAGCCAGCCTGCTGGCTTCAGCCAAAGGTTTTTTTGACACCATTTCGTTGACAATAGCTAATCCCACCAACATCAACGAACCAATTAACGCAAACAGGCCAAGCCAGGGATTGAAAAGGAAAATTACCAGTAGATATACCGGGAACCATGGGGCATCGAAAAAAGCGAAAAGAGCGCTTCCGGTCATAAACTGCCGCATATTGGTCAAGTCATTTAACATATTCCCGGCGTCTGCTGATTTGTTCTTAAGATTATCTTCATAAGCTGCGGTGTATACACGCGAATTTAAGCGCATATCCAACTGAGCGCCGATGCGTATAACGACCATACTACGTGCATATTCTAATAGGGCCATCATCCCAAACATGCCTAGCATGATCAGCGTCAACATTAAGAGCGTGATTTCATTGCCAGAAGGAAGCACTCGGTCATATACCTGGAGCATGTAAATTGAGGGCACCAACATCAATATGTTGATAAATGCGGTGAAAACGCCGACCGTCCAGAATATTTTACTGCGGGTACGTATTACATCTGCGATTTCATTTCGCGGTATAAAATGTTCCACTTTTTATCCTTACTCTATACGCACCTTGAGCCGCCCACACCCGACCAGGCATGAGAGAGTCCTCTTGCCCATACCACGAACGGCGACTGATACTTTTCTTTAACTATAGATAACAAAAGTGGATAACAGCAAGCTCATAAAAAAAATATTTGAACGATGTGAATTCGAGTGTTTAAAGGCATATAATAAACAAGGTAAATTAAGGCAAAGTAGTTAGATCTTCATCACATAAAAGCGGAAAGGTTACCCTTTCCGCTTTTAATATATTAACGCACATAATGAATTACTAAATAGGTACCATTATTATGCGTAATGTAAAGTATCAACCAGTTGTTGATGGTTCTGCCCAGAAAGGAAGACGATTGTGTCTGAAGAATCCAGGTTATGGTTATTGTTGTTATCAATAATCAAGTAGGAATCTGCAATGTTTGATTGTCCGGACCAGACAACTGATGCCACACCAACTTTTTGAGTTAAAGAACCATTTTGTAGGCCAAGGATATTAGCCAACAGACCAGCAACACCACCTACCACACCGCCGACCAGTGTACCCAACAATGCATCTACCTGATCTGAAGTACGGTAACCATAATCAGTAACGGCAGTATGAGAGGTATCATTATTAATCGTCAGGCCAGAAACATTGTCAATGATAGTGTCTTTTGCACTGTTAAAATCAGAAACAGTGACACCTTTATCTACTGTACTGGATTTGAGGACATACTGGTTGGCACCGTTACCGCCAGCAACAACTGTATTCCCCTGAACAGCAAAATGATCACTAGAAGAGGTCCCCGTAACATCAATGTGATAGCCTTTATTCAGCCCTAGTCCTACCAGACCCAGCACTGTATCCAGTAAGCCAATAGTAACGGCACTCAATGGCAAAATTTTCAGCAATTGGACAATAATGCCATCGCCAGTACCGCTGGCACCCAAGTCTAAATTCAGACCAGCTGTATTACTTGCAGCATTGACGTTATGGATGTTACTAAAACCTGAACCAACGTTAAGATTCAGGACATGATCTCCACTAACGTTAATCCCTGTGACCTGGGTATTGGTATCAGCCAGAGTCAAGGTATTACTAAAATTACCAATGCCCCCAGAAGCGATATTTAAAGTCGTCAACTGTGGCCCAGTAACATTACCTAAAATGTCTGTTGTACTGCTGCTATGCAACGCAAGCGAACCGGCGTTTACATCAGTATTGCTGGTTGCGGTAAAGTTAATACCAAAACTGGTTACTGCATCCTTGAGGAAAGTGATATCAACACTGCTGGCTGCAGTCGCATCACCGGTAACTTCCAGTTGCGCTGAGCTGCCACCGGCAGCATTTATCACGTGTACCTGATTTGCAAGCCCGGAGAGTACAAACCCTTGCGAGCCGATGGTGGATGTTGTTGGCTGATTGACCGTGGTGGTTAATGTACCAGTGAGTCCCGATTCATTAGATGCGTTACCCGTCAGTATACCAAAGTCAAAAGTATGATTCGCAGGAGTCGTTGCTCCGGATGTAGAGCCACTAAGAGTCGCTTTACCAATATAACCCGCAAGATCAACTTTCTCAAAGTTAGTAAACTGCGAGGAGTTGGTACTTATCGTAACGGTACGTGTAAGGCCTGGAGCCGAAACCGCTATATTTTTAGTGAGTAGGTTTGCGGAAATGGTATCAACGCCAAGACCGCCATTGGCTGTAATGTTAGTTGAAACTGTGTTAGCCCCGTTCGATATACCGTTACCTAACCATTTCAGCGAATCATTACCGGCCCCGAGGTTAAACTGACCAGTCGCAGAAGCAACAACAGCATCAGTGGTCAAAAGCACTTTATCAGCACCAGAACTAGCGTTTAAAATTACGCTTCCGTTATTCACAGTAACTTTAACGCCTGGGTTCACCCCGTTATCAGAAAGGTTAATTGTTGCGGCGCTAGCACCGCCTATCGACAGATCTGCCAGATGATCGGCAAATTTTAAGTTAACTGTAGTTGCAGCGTTAGCATTGAGCATTACATTGGTTAAGACAGCAGTTTCTGCATTAGTTAACTGGTGACTAGTGTTTGTATTTACTGTGCCAGTTGCATTGCCGCCACCAGCAGTAGCAGTAAGAATTGCGCCAGTTTTATAAAGTAAACCGGTGCCAATTTCGTATTCAAAAGCGTGTTGGCTTGTAACGGTTGCAGTATTTGTTGAGGTTGAGCCACGCAGATCTTCAATAATAGCTTTAATGACAGCTGTTTTGTTGGAACCAAATACTTGATAAGTTGCAATTGTTGCATCATTTGGTTCAACACCATAAATACCTTTATAAATATGCTTAATAAGGTCTGAACCAGTTAGGCTTGTACCTTTACTCTTGAACTCTGCTGTACTTATCATTGATTTCAAAACGGTATCAAACGTCTGACCATTCTGAGTTAATTTTGTTGTCCAGTAACGTAAACCACTCATATCTGCAGATCGTCCTGCGATACTTATATACGCTGAAACAATCTGTTCTTGCTGTGATAATGCACCACTCCAAGTATTCCAAGTGGCTGTACCATAATCACTAAACATCATACCATTGAGTGTAACATCAAAATCATGCTGTAGAGATAAAGTGTTAGTATCAAAACCATTATAGAACAGAAGATTACTTATTGCAGTATAAATAGCAGTACTTAAATTACTTCCGCTTAAATACCCTTGGAGTACATTGTCCGCAGGTGAACTACCCAAAAGTGAGGTATAAACAGCACTTAAAATTTCAACATCAGTTTTCCCTGAATATATAGCCCTTCCCTCTCCCGAGGAAAGTAAGTCACTGATGTATTGCTGTTGTGTCATTGTCCCATTAAGAAAACTTTTAGATACACTATCAAAAGCGTTTTCTCCTGCATAAGTATTCGTACCTAACACTGCAAATTGAATGGCAGCGACTTCTTTCTGTGTGAGCAAATATTGAGAAACCATCTTAATATCCTCAGATTAATTGAGTGCGAACAATCCAGTTCCAGTCTAAAAACAGTAGTACTCTAACCGTTCACAGCATCTATAAGCGAAGTCCAACAAACACATTCAGTCAACACCTGAAAGCAAAAAAACAACAACAAAATAAAACACTAAAAAAAACAACAAAAAAAGATATTAAAGCAGTCAACCCCGAGCATCTACCATACTTTCATACTAAACTATATTGTAAGCATCCTAGCTTCAGTTCCATGCACTTTTTGAAAGTTCCTGGGTTTTCAGCCATCAGGCGGTACTCTTCCGGCGTCAGGTTATTCAGGGATTCATGAGGCCGCTCGTTGCTATATTCCATCAGCCAGCGCTCGGTAACCTTCCGTGCTTCATTTAGTGTTCTGAACAGGTAAAAATCCAGGATTTCTGTCCGGTATGTCTGGTTGAACCGTTCGATAAAAGGATTTTGTGTAGGCTTACCCGGCTTGATAAATTCGAGCTGCACGCCATGCTCTTCGGCCGATTGTGCCAGCACCAGCGAGACCAGTTCTGGCCCGTTTTCCATCCGCATTTTCAGCGGGTAGCCGCGGTTTACCGCGATCCTGTCCAGCACCCGAATGACCCGCTGAGCCGGGACATTCAGGTCGATTTCTATCGCCAGTGCTTCACGGTTAAAATCCTCCACCACATTAAAGGTCCGGAAGCGTCTGCCGCAGACCAGCGCGTCGTGCATAAAATCGATGGGCCAGCTCTGGTTTAACGCTTGCGGTGTCGCCAGTGGTGCTGGATTACGCACAGGCAGCCGCTGTTTTCCCTTGCGACGAAAATTCAGTTTCAGCAGACAGTAAATCCGGTGAACAAGTTTATGGTTCCAGGTATTACCCTGCCTACGCAGCAGCTGGAACAGTTTCTTAAAACCGTAGCGCGGATAGCGTTCTGCCAGTTCAGTCAGCGTATGGCTCACCGGTTCTTCACGCCGGGTATCAGGCTGATAAAAATACACCGTCCTGCTCAGCGATAACGTCCTGCAGGCCTGGGGTAAACTCATGGCAAATTGTGCCGTCAGATAGCTGACGAGTTCACGCTTTATCGCTGGTTTTAAAGTTTTTTTCGATGACGTCTTTAAGTGCCCGGCACTCAAGTCTGAGGTCGGCAAACATCTGTTTCAAACGTCGATTCTCATCCTCAAGGTCTTTGATTTTTTTTAATATCGGCCGCTTCCATCACGCCATATTCAGCCTTCCAGTTGTAATAGCTGGCTTCCGAAATAGCGGCCTCACGGCACACATCCTTGACGATACGTCCGGCTTCAACGGACTTCAGAATGGCGATGCTCTGGAGTTCAGTGAATCGTGCTTTACACATAGCGATCTCCTCAGGGGACATAATCAGTATGTCGGAAGATCTCTAAAAATGAATGGACCGTTTTGCCTGGATGCTTACAAACCAATCAAGCCTGAATAACTACCATACTTTCATACTAAATCATATAAAAGCTTACAACTGTTTAATCGTTAAAATTATAATTGAGAAAAAGACAAATGAATGCAAAATAATACTCCTCTTTAAAAGAGGAGTATTGAACAAAAAAGGGTGGTTTACAATAAGTCACAACTAGCACAAACCATCAAACGTTACAACTTCAGACATTTTTAATAACTAATCGCTTTGTCCTAGAATTTAAATAATTGATTATTGGTTTTTCTACAAACAAATGGAAAATAATACCGAAGACTAAAGCAGGAAGAAGCATTAATATATAAAGTATGACAGGGTTATTTAACCCTAAGAATCTATGTCCAATTAAAAAAATGGCGCTAATTGAGAGAAGATGTGTCAGATATATAGAATATGATGCATCACCTATAGTAGATAGCACGCCTGCCCCTGCATTCTTGAACAAACTCACATAGGAATTAAATATTATAAAACTGGGAATACCCAAGTCAAAAAAACGAATGCCTACTGGAGAATAATACATCCAACTCACAGAGATAAAGATCATTAAAAACTTAACTACTGCACTTCTTGGGAAAGACAATTCTTTATATAAAACATACGAAAAAACACCAAGAACGAATTCAAACATAACTGAATTACTTAAGAAGTCATTATTAAATAATCGACCCAAAATGAAAAAACACAGAATTGCAAATGGAATAGAAAACTCTTTCCTTACAGACAATTGCATACATATAGCAAAAACAAGATAAAAAAACAATTCATAACTTAACGTCCACCCGACCATAACTATATTATTATCTATAGGAAGTAAGGTTAAAGTGTTAAGCAATGAGAATTTTTTATCCAGGTTATGGGCATTAGATATACTCGGAAAAGAATAAAACATTAAAATAAAAATAGTTGCGACAATTAAATAAACTGGATATATTCTGACGACCCTCTTTAATAAAAAAATAAAAAAATTATTTTCTCGCTTTGAGATCAGCATCATGATGAAACCAGATATCACAAAGAATATATCAACTCCGGACATTCCAATAGAAAAACCATATTGCCAAAAACCATTATCACGTAACTTAGTTGTCATATGAAACAAAACAACGAGGAGAACAGCAATGCCTCGCAATTGTTGTACGCTGATCATGTAACCACCTATTTTTTTGTTTACCCTGTTTTGCAAAATACTATGAATTAAATAGCATCGGAATTTAAAATAAACCACTTTATACTGAAAACTAAAAAGCATTAACTAACATATTTTTCAATGGTAAGTTTCTCAATTAAAAAATTAAGTTTCTTGGCTGAATTTATCCATGAAAATCTACGTACATTATCCCACCCTTTAACAATCAGCTCCCCCCTTAACTCTTTATCACTATTAAGCAGTGAGATAGCTTTAATTATCTGATAGTTACATTCCGGATCAAAATAAATAACACTATCATGCAATACTTCTTTCATGGCAGAACGATCTGATGAAATAACAGGACAAAAACAAGACTGAGCTTCTAATGGAGGTATGCCAAACCCCTCATACAATGAGGGAAATATAAATGCTTTCGCACCTTTGTATAACTTAGCAAGTTCATCATCGCTAACATGCCCTAGAAAACATATTCTGGGATCATTTATGTTAATATTAACATTCCGGAATACTTGGGTAGTTCCGCCGATAATTTTAAGATGTATTTTTAGGTTGCTCTTTAATATTACCTGAATGAGACGTTGAATATTTTTGTGATGATTGATTGATGAGACAGTTAAAAAATACTCAGCATTATCATTTGTAGGTGTTGCCCCCTCATAAAACCTTTCACTTACTGCATTTGGAATAACAAATATATTATCTTTCCTGTGATTATAATATTTAATAATTTCATTTTTCGAGAAATTACTTACCGTTACTACAGCTTTCGAATTTCTAAGTAAAAAAGGAGCAAGGCTTGAATAAAAAATACAGAATATTTTTGAGAAACTAGAGGGATATCGAACATAAGATATATCATGTAAGGATACGATTTGATTCTTATAAAACGCAGGTCCAGTATTACATAAATTAACAAGGAGTCGAGCTTTCTGTCTCATCATGAACAATGGTAAGGTAACCTGCTCCCAATAATGCCCTTTACCCCCAACAAGCTCATGGATATTTAAACCTTTTGTGGGATATTCATTTTGGATTGATGAAATATTAGGTACTAATATAATGATATCTGAGCGCAAATGGGATAAATGCAGCACAAGTTCATACGCAAAGCGTTGAACACCTGTTAGTTGTTGAGTAAGAAATCTACCGTTGATGTAAATAGTATTCATGATTAGCATTATATTTAATTATTATGAGTAAGATTATAACACTTGATAGGGCACTAGTTTTTTTAATAAAAGTTGACGCAAAAAAACCCTGTCTATAAACAGGGCCTTTCTGATATATCCAGGAACAGTTATTCCATCCACTCAGTATGGAAAATACCTTCTTTGTCAGTACGCTTATAGGTATGAGCGCCAAAATAATCACGCTGAGCCTGAATGAGGTTAGCCGGCAGGACCTCAGAACGATAGCTGTCGTAGTAGGCAATAGCAGCAGAGAAAGTAGGTACAGGAATACCGTTCTGTACTGCATAAGCAACAACATCACGCAGCGCCTGCTGATAATTGTCAGCAATCTGTTTGAAATACGGGGCCAGCAGCAAATTGGCAATACCAGCATTCTGTTCGTAGGCATCGGTGATCTTCTGCAGGAACTGAGCACGGATAATGCAACCGGCACGGAAGATTTTAGCGATCTCGCCGTAATTCAGATCCCAGTTGTATTCATCCGACGCAGCACGCAGTTGGGAAAAGCCCTGAGCATAAGAAACGATTTTGCCCAGATAAAGAGCGCGACGAACTTTCTCGACAAACTCCGTCTTGTTACCAGCCGGTTGAGCTTTTGGCCCAGTCAAGACTTTAGACGCTGCAACGCGCTGGTCCTTAAGTGAAGAGATGTAACGCGCAAAAACAGACTCGGTAATCAGGGACAGCGGCTCGCCCAGGTCGAGTGAGCTCTGGCTGGTCCATTTACCTGTACCTTTGTTGGCCGCTTCATCAAGAATCACATCAACAAGGTATTTACCTTCTTCATCTTTTTTAGTGAAGATGTCTTTGGTGATATCAATCAGGTAGCTGCTAAGCTCACCTTCGTTCCACTCAGTAAAGATTGTTGCCAGTTCTTCATTAGAAAGAGCCAGACCACCTTTTAGTAAAGCGTATGCTTCCGCGATAAGCTGCATATCGCCATACTCAATGCCGTTATGCACCATCTTGACATAGTGGCCAGCACCGTCAGCACCAATATAGGCAACACAGGGTTCACCGTCTTCTGCACGAGCAGCTATCTGCTCCAGAATTGGTGCTACCAGTTCATAAGCTTCTTTTTGGCCACCAGGCATGATAGACGGGCCCTTGAGTGCACCCTCTTCGCCACCAGAAACCCCTGTGCCAATGAAGTTAAAACCTTCGGCTGACAGTTCACGGTTACGACGAATTGTATCCTGGAAGAAGGTGTTTCCACCGTCGATGATGATGTCACCTTTGTCCAGATACGGCTTAAGGGAATCAATCGCACTGTCGGTACCAGCGCCGGCTTTAACCATTAACAGGATACGGCGTGGAGTTTCGAGGGATTCAACAAACTCCTGGACGGTATAATGTGGGACCAGTTTCTTGTCAGGATTTTCAGCAATCACTTCTTCGGTCTTTTCACGGGAGCGGTTGAAAACAGAGACGGTATAACCACGGCTTTCGATGTTGAGCGCAAGGTTACGCCCCATCACTGCCATACCGACAACCCCGATCTGTTGCTTGGACATTACATACTCCTGTCTGGTGTGGTCACTGCGACTTGTTCGCAGCTTAAATTTGATGATCATGTTAGCTTAAAGATGGTGATGAGCATAGCCTAAAAAGGGCTTGTTCACATAGAAACGCATTGTGGTCCCAAAGTGCTAAACATTTCTCATCAAAACTATGTTTAATGAACTACGATGAAATTATTCGGCGATGAATTGGTCAACTTTACTTAAATTCAACACCTGCATTTGAATTAACCTAAACACTTATTCACTTATATTTTTCACACCTTGGGTGTGCCCCCATCAAAAAGGTTTTCAACAATAAAATACAATCATTAACATTTAACTTAAAAAGACATAGAATGATTTTTTTGATGAAGGCTAAATATAAGCGCGTGCTAGGATAATGTCTGACAGTCAATGCAAAGTCAATTAAACGTTCATTATGTCTGAACTTAGACTGTACGGATTCGATCTTAGATAACGAATGTAGCAAAGTAAAACTAGAGGATATAGAAAAAACCTCACCTTTTACTTGTAGAGCATGCAAGCGTCTAAAAAAACTAAAATCGACCCCATACAATGCATAGTGCTCATCGAATAAATCCATTTTGTTCTTTATAAACTTCGCAACAACACCTTTAGTGAGTGTTAATCCTGAACCGATGGAGAAGATATTACCACCTAATATTAAGCCATCTTCATTAAACACGCCTTCATCGACAAGTGGATAGTAGATTTTATTGTCAATTCGAGACAATATTTTAGGAAGCTCGATTTCAACCCCCTTTTTTCCAATGACGGTTGAATATTTCTCAGGTATAGTTGAGTCGTCGTCAAAAAATGAGAACACATCACAATGAGAGTTGTCTCTAACGAAATCATTATATACAACAGAAAGAGGTTCATTGCTTATGCAATTAACTAACACAAAATCATTGCCACTTGCATCGAAAGTCTTTTGTTGCTCGTCTGATATACTAATTTCACAAGGCCCATTATTATGAAGAACAACTTTTGCCCCTATCAAACCAGATTTCAAAAGAGAGGAAACTGTTGCCGACTCAGATATTTCTTTATCATACAGGATAATTAAAACAGCAATCATTTTCATTGTCTTTTAAAGTGAATGGTTTATCTTTTACTTATTTATAACATTTTGGAGAAGTCAGAAATACTTTCAAAAATAAGAGACTGTGCTTTTATAACAGCTTTATCTAATTCATCTAGAGATGTCTTCGAATATTGTAAAGTTTCCGGTATCTTTGATATATGAATTGGCTTATTATAAGGGTATACACTCCACGTCTCTAAAAATGACGTTAACTTGGCGATATTTTTATTAATACAGTAATGTGGAACTCTAAAAGACATAGCCGTAATAACACCATGCAAACTTGTTCCGTAAAATGCTTGTGATTTAACAATTAAATACATAATTTCCCAGACATTCAAATCATCTTCTAAAAAGTATTTGCTGCCAGAAGCATTATTAACCTTATTTAAGAACATAACATCATCATGGCCACTGGCATATCCTATTGGCAACAAAACAACTTCATATTCAGTATCTAATTTAGATAACTCTTTAGCTAATTCATCAGGGGTGAAATCAACTTTGTATGGACAAGCTTGAATGGTAATGTACTTTTTACTCGCGTATCTAGTGATTAATTCAGATCTAACCTTAGTTTCAATGAATTCAAGATCAATAACACCAGAAGCCATCAATACAGAATCTGGAACTAATTTGGCCTGAGCAAAGCTTGATATAGACTCATATGTTCGATTATCTCTCACTGAGATATAATCTGAATTTTTTATATTAATCTCTTGAGATTTTACAGGTATACCACCAACAGTATTAAATATAATATTTACTTTGTTTTTGAAGGATTCCTTCTCTGGTATATAAGGGAAATCCCATACAGAGCCGTATGCATTTCGCGCTATTTTATTTATAATACCAGGAACAATCCTCCTCATAAATCTAATACATTGAACTTTAAAATGACTTGTTTGAACATGTGTATATAATACTCCAATATCAGCACCAAGTACTTCACCGCCAACGATGATAATAGAAGAACCTTCATTAACACCTAGTAAATCTTTCATAGCAACAGTCGGTTTGCATAAATATCTACTTAGATCCGAATCACTAATTGATGAAAAAATAAAATCATCCTCTGTAATCGCTGGGTTGCACCCCTTTAAATATTCGGCCAATAATAATGGCATCAAATTATCGCCATAATTATATCTATCAAACGCACCATAAAATACAACACTACGACCCATATTATTTTCCTTTATAATATCTTATTAACCTGCGAATATTTCCAGGTAACCAAAGCGACTTCGTCTTTTGAATAAAAGCATATCTGGTTCTTGTGCTTAACGCATCAAAAAAATAACCAGCACATCCAAATGCTATCAACGTGGCATAAACAGAACCTTCTGCACCATATTTAGGAATCAATATATAATTAAGAATAATACCTATGGCTAGCCCCGCTAAATTCCTGGTTAAAGCATATTTTTGCAATCCTTCATTAATGTACCATCTACCACTAGCTGAGCTTAGGAAATAAAAAATACTAACCCATGCATATAATTTTATAATTTTAGATGCAGCGAAATAGTGATGGTCATAAAGTAGCGAAATGATGTAATCAGAAACAAATGTGATGAAAAGTGCAAGCGTGACACCTATAATAACTAATAGATCATAAAGGAATTGCAAACGTTTATCATAAGACTCTATGCTCTGCTCGCGAACTTTAATTATTTTCGGAAATAATGAAGAAACTATCGCGACTGGAATAAAATACCATACCTCGACCATTTTCACTGCAACAGAATAAATACCAACAGCGGCATCACCAATAATATTACCTATCATTATCTGATCTATACGCATATATAGCATCAGTGCCACCCCAGAAAGCACAAGCGGCCAGCTAATATTTAGTAGCCTCTTGGCTTCTGTATAATCAAATCGCCATTGGAATTGCTTGTTTTTTTTCCTATAAAAGAAAAATAACATCACTGATGCCAAGAAAGCCTCAATCGAAACTGTTATCGCGATAAGATAGTAACTTCCACCACAGGATATGATCAAAATCTTTAAAAATGCACTGATGAAGAATGCTGTGTTTTGTGAAATTACAGTATACTTTGATGAAACTGTCGATTCAAACCAATATTTAATAATATCAGAAGAACGAAATATCACTGAAGGTAGCATGCATATGACACTCAGCATTAGCATTGATTCGCCAGGCCTTAATGCCATTACAGTAAAAATGACCAAGACTGAAGCTGAAAGGCTACCAATGACCTGGAGAACAAAGGACGTTCCCATTATGGTAATATTGTCAATATCCCCTTTGACTAACTCACGGACAACAACCCCATTCATTCCTAAAGAAGCAACAGCTGAATAAATTGAGATCATAGCGAATGCATAGTTGAATGAGCCAAACTGGGCAGGTCCCAAATATCTGGCTAGCCATACATTTATTATAAACCCCATGCCGAGCCGCAAAATACTATCTGACATAAGCCAGATAATATTTGCGATAGAGCGCTCCTTGAAAATATAGGATATTTTACTCATCAAATAATTTTTCTCATGCTATATCTCTAATTTTATGAAATCAAAACTCAAAATAGAGTAATTAATATGCGGATTTGTTTATAAACCCTTTAAATATCGTTAGAAAAATAATTTTCAAATCAAGCCAAATACTCCACCCCCTAATGTAAATCAAGTCAAACTCTACCCTTTTCTCCATTTTTTCTAAGGTATCTGTTTCCCCTCTCCATCCATTCACCTGAGCTAATCCAGTAATGCCTGGTTTAACTTTATGCCTTAGCATATAACCTTGGATCAGTGATCGATATTGTTCATTGTGAGATACTGCGTGGGGCCGAGGGCCGACTACTGACATTTGGCCGAATAATACATTAAAGAACTGAGGTAATTCATCTAATGAGGTACTTCTCAAAAATTTACCGACCTTGGTTATACGTATATCATTTTTTGTTGCTTGTACGACTTTGTCATCATTCTCCATTACTGTCATTGAACGAAACTTCCAAACTTTAATCGGTTTTCCATCCATACCGTAGCGAACCTGTCTAAAAATAACAGGCCCTTGAGAAGTCATCTTCACAGCTAAAGAAATAACAATCAACACAGGAGAAATTAGAAGAATAATAATCAACGATACAATAATGTCCTCGAGTCGTTTAAATATCATATTGATACCATTAAGAGGCGTATCAAACAAAGATACCACAGGTACTCCATTTATTTCCTCTGTTCGAGATTGCAAAATATTAAAGGTGAATAAATCTGGAATCAATAAAACTGAACATGTGGTATCAGTAAGTTGACTTACAATTTCTTTTATTTTCCCCTCATCTTTCATACCAAACGCTATATATATACGATCCAACTTTCCATCTCTAGCATCTTGGATGAGTTTTCTTAAAGTACCTGCATAAGGTACGCCTTCATAATCATCAATGGGATTATCATCATAGATACCTTGCACAATAAAACCTAACCAAGGTTCCTCCATAAAGCCCTTTAATAGGTTAATACCAGCCGGCATAGAACCAACTACTGCCACATGCCTGGTATTATAACCCAATTTACGTAAAGCTCCTGCACCTAACCTTATTGAGGACCGGCAACATATAAATCCAATAGCTACGATCAAATACCATTGAATAAAAATCGTTAAACTTATTTCAAAGTCAGAATGCAATGAGACTAACCCCAATGTTAGAAGTATACTAAGGGTCCAATTTTTGAGTATTAAAATTAGCTCAGCAGATATCTTAACCCCTCGCCAAGACCGATAAAAATCAGTTATCCCTCCAATCATCTGGAATACTACTAGTACTGCTAACGATAGTAATGTTTGTGTATATCCAAACTCAATGCCATTGGCAAAGCAAATAACATACAGCCCAACAAAGATAATAGTAATATCTGAAAAGCGTTGTACCATTGAGATAAGCGAAGCATTTGCGTTTGACCGCGCTCGATGAATATAAGTTGTCATGCTGGTTTCACTCTTTTTAACCATAGGTCAACAATTTAAAATATTAATTATCAAATAATATAGCTCATCATTTTCAAAATAGTATTAAATTTATCAATATTCGATTTTTTTAGACTCTTTAAATAAACACCATTTTTGTTCTACATATTGCTTTATTTCTCTTTGGAAACGTTCATTTGAAAACCGCAAAGCATTTTTCCTACAGTATTCAGGTTTTAAAATGTGTGATTCCTGCTCAAACCTATTTACAGCAGCCATTACAGCCTCAACTTTTTGTTCATTGAAAAATACACCAGTTGGTTCTGCAACATCTATCGGGCGAATGGTTTCTAGCGCCCCCCCCTTACCAAAAGCAATAACTGGAGTGCCACAAGCTTGAGCTTCTACTGGAGTAATTCCAAAATCCTCTTCCGCGGCAAAAACAAATGCTCTTGCCTTTTTCATGTAATCTTCCATAACATGATTAGGTTGGTATCCAAGAATTTCTATATTATTACTTGCCTTTGATCTGATCTTATTCATCTCTGAGCCATCGCCAATGACAACTAATTTCTTATCAGGCATCTGACTGAATGCTTCAACAATTAGATCTATTCGTTTGTATGGTACAAGTCTTGATGCTGTAAAATAATAATTATCTTTTTCTTCACAAAAACTAAAACGCTCTACATCTACTGGCGGATAAATGACATCGGCATTTCGTCCATATACTTTTTTAATTCTTCGTGCTATAAATTTCGAGTTCGCAATAAAATGATCTACACCATTTGCAGTTCTGGTGTCCCACAAACGGATTTTATGTAAGATTATTTTTGCTAAAAGCCCTTTTAGTCCTTTATTCAACCCTGATTCCCTTAGGTATTGATGCTGCAAATCCCATGCATAACGGATAGGGGAATGAACATAACTTATATGTAACTGATCAGGGCCTGTTAATATTCCTTTAGCTACAGCATGACTGCTCGAAATAATTACATCATGAGAAGAAACATCTAGTTGTTCAACAGCCAGTGGCATCAATGGTAAATATTTTTGATATTTCCTGTTTGATAAGGGAAGCTTTTGAATAAATGTGGTTTTAGCCTTTTTATTATGAAGGTAGGCTCTTGATTCATCAGTTAAGAAATCAACCACTGAATAAATTTCAGATGAAGGATAAAGGTCTACAAACTCCTTAATAACTCTTTCAGCACCTGCATAAGTAACTAGCCAGTCTGCTACAATTCCAACGTTTAGCTCTTTTGACATAATAAACCTTTAATCCATAGTAATTAGCACAATCTAAGAATGGAATAGTCTAATAATTAGATCTAATTGCTACTGAGATAAATCTAAGTTAATGAGTGTGGAATGCAAAATAATTATTTACTAATAAGTATACCTTGCCACTAAATTATACCTATTCTATATACTCCAGAAGTAAATTAACCTTGCCAATCCAAGAGTTAGATTCTATTTTCGATGTAAAATTATCTGGTGCTTTCGTTTCAAAATATGCTTTTTTAAATGCCGAATCTATATCCAGTAGATTATCATATCTGTATAAACAGGGGGTCTGACTAACGTGCTCAATACTGGAATAAATGACATTTAAACCGCAAGACAGATACTCCCATAACTTCATCGGACTTCTGCCTTTATTTGATTCATTATCAATAAGAGGAAGGAGTCCTACTTTATAGCGATTAAGAATATCAGGCACTTTTGCATAATCTAACTCCCCTTTAAATCTTACATTGTCACATTTAACGAAAATCGGCTTTATAGCAGAAGTAAAATCTCTTGGTAGCGGTCCATAAATATCAAACATTATTTTTTTATTTTTACTAGCCAAGTGCTCGAGCGCTATAAAGTCGAATCTGTAGTCTAATGCACCGATATATACACAATCATTTCTATTCGCTGTAATATTTTTGTTATAAAATAATTTCTGATCATAACCATTTTCTATGACGTATGTTTTATTTTTTAATTGTTCACCATAATTTTCAATTAGTTCGTCTCTAACAACTACTGAGGTCGCTATTATTCTATGCGCTTCTGAACATATCTTATTTTCATAAACCCTAACTTTTTCCCCACTCATTGCTGCATAATTATCCGTGGGTCTATATACTAATTTTTTATATTTTATATTCTTCAATACAGGATAAAAGAATGGATAATCACATATCACTATATCATAATCAACATGAAATATTGAATTATCAATTACATTAGACATAAAGAAATCATTTACAATTCGTTTGAACCATGTTTCTTTCATTGTTAAAGGCAGAAAAGTTATAATGTCTTTAGCTATGATTGTGTCTATAATTTTTTTATTTCCTTTTTTTTCATTACCTATAAATCTTTTTAATTTATGAAAGTAAGAATTTGAAATTCCCGAATAGTATACACTAAAGCCTAATTCGCTCAGCATATTAGCATAATGATGACTTCCAATTTTAAATGTTGAATGTGGACCAGTGTGACTAAGAATTAGGATTTTTTTATTGGGAATTTTCATTGCTTAGTTCCATCAATTATTTATTAACATTGAAAATTTAAATCGAGGATGCAATATTAAGTACTAGACTTTACCTCATAGTTATACTTTTTAATATCCAACTTCATTTTATACTTGTTAGGTAAGTATCAACTAGTTTAGCGGTTTTACCCCACGTATAATTTTTACTATTTAACAATCCATTTTCGATCATTTTATAACAACCATTCTTATCATTAATTACTTTTTCAATACCTGACACAATTTCGCTAACCTGACACGGATCAACCAGTATAGCAGCTCCTCCAGAAACTTCACCTAAGGAGGTAGTAGCAGAAGTAATAACAGGAATGCCACTGGCTTGCGCCTCTATTACCGGAAGTCCAAAGCCCTCATAAAAGGATGGAAACACTAAGGCAGAAGCTGATCTATATAATTTCGGTAGTTCAGATGCATCTAAATATCCAGTAAATACAACTCGTTCTCTGAGCTCAAGCCGATCTATTAGTGCTTCAATACTTGCATTGGGTTTCCCTGTAAATACTAGTTTTATTTTTTTATCTATATCGGCAATTTTAAATGCATGTAAAACACCAGTTTCATTCTTATGTGTTTTTCGATTACTTACACAAAGCAAATACTCAAACCCGAAATTAATAAAATCTCCGTCAGGTCGGTATACTTCTGACACGCCATTACCTACATTTATAACTTTATCGCTAGTAACACCAGCCCACTCGATTATTCTCTGTCTAGAGAAATTAGACACAGTAAAAATATAAGACGCGTCTTTACATCCTTTTTTTATTATTGTGTTATAAAAAATCTTCTTGGCACAATTTGAATTGTCATCTCTATCGAGATGATTTAAATCATGAATCGTAAATACATATGGTATATTACTAAAGAGAGGTGGTATATAACCAGGAAAAAATACAATTGAATTTTTACTTAATAACATTTGTTTAGAGGTGCGAATTGTATCGACCGGGGAGGCTGGACTCCCTTTAAAATCAATTTCTTTATAGCCATTTATTTCGTTTATTTTTTCGTAAAAAGTACCAATACCTCCAGCATTTTTCCATCTCGGATCAATATATATATTTCTGGAACTCATGTGTTTTTCCTTTGTCAGTCAATAGCTATTTTTTACATGGCCTTATTAAACTTAATGTTAATTAGCATAGCAATGATGCTATTCAGCGATTAACATTTACTTCTCTATTTTTTTATTATTTCGCATGCTTTCAGCGATAGGTTTTCCAGTTAAATTTTCATTTAGCATACCAAAATTATGCTCTTTTTTTGTTTTGTCCGCGCCATCATTAATGAAA
This sequence comes from Klebsiella sp. CN_Kp088, assembly GCF_040064335.1. Lineage (NCBI taxonomy): Bacteria > Pseudomonadati > Pseudomonadota > Gammaproteobacteria > Enterobacterales > Enterobacteriaceae > Klebsiella > Klebsiella sp. CN_Kp088. Next base: position 256,068 of record NZ_JBEAIQ010000021.1, read on the forward strand.
TCGTACCACCAAACACCTTTCACATATCCGAGTTCGCTGAAATTTCTTATAATGTATTCGAAATAATCTTTTATGTCTTGTTCGTTATAATTATTATTTTTTAAGCTAGGTACTCCTATCTCTGTAATATATAATGGGAGATTGTACCCAAGGTTTAACTCATTCCGGATAAAATTTTGAAATAGCATAACTGCTGTTACTGTTTTTTCAGGAATTAGTTTTTTGTTTGGAGAAGATGCATAAATGTGTAATGAAAGACCATCAATACACGATAATACATTTTTTTCTTTCAAAACTGCTGAGAGCCACTTTAATTCATTACGATCCGATGGAGAAGTAGATCCAATAATTACTTTTTTATCTGGATTGGTCTTTTTAATCGCAGCACAAGTTTCAGATACTAATTTCGCATACATATTTGCTGATTCTATGCTCGAACCTGCTTGTAAATTTCTTTTGCCAGAACCTTGTACCCATTCATTCCAAATTTCATACATTGAAACCTTACTGCCAAAGTGCTTAACGGTCCAAAGAGAATAATTTACAAACGCAGATATAGAAGCATCAGTCGTCGGTTTTCTTTTAGGGTTTTCTAATGTTGCTTCTTCATAAACAGGATTGCCATAATCCAATATAAGAAGTGGTTTAATATCATTGTTCGCGCTAGCACTTATAAATGACTCTAACTTCTCATTACCAGGTGTGTATTTCCCTTTCTCTTTTTCCACTGAACTCCACGGATAATCAGTTCTTGTCGTTGTTATATTATAATGTTTTAATAATGATATTAGCTGTTCCGTTGTCCCATTAAAATTAGTGGGATGTATTCCTACACCCACTAACATATCCTCTGAATAGCATTTAAATGATAATAGGAACAACATTATAAACTTTAATGTACGCATACTACCTCTCTCAAGTCGTTAGTCACTCCATATTATCAGATGTTTAATATGTTAATTACTTACTAAAAAGATCACTAACATAATAAAATGGAGTTAATTCAAACCAATTATAAGTATCCCACATTTCAAAACCTGGAATCCCTCCACCAACTAACCGCTGGGGTTCAAACAAAGATAAAAGAACAAATACCAACATTAAGAATTTAAAGAAATTTGGGTATTTTTTACTAATCGGTAAAAACACATAATAAATGAAAAAACCAGGTATAATAAGAAAGAACCTGCTTGCATTTGGTAATGTAACAAAACTCATATTACAAATACTGCCCCAAAGACAAAACTCATATATCTTTTTACTTATTCCATCTATCCTCGATGTTTCTTTCTTCAAAAATATTTTATTTGCGAGCATGATGAATATAATAAGAAGATAAAACTTACCCGCTGCAATGATTTCTGATGCACCTGAAGCCCTGGCGGTTAAATAGTACTGTATTTTTTTTGCTAAAAAAGGCAAATATAATGCATTGAAAACATTTATTACTATACCTGGAAATAATGAAATACATAATGAAAAAGCAAAAAGAAAAGCAAAAATAAATATTTTACCCCAAAGCCTAACGGAAGGAAATAACAGGTAAAAGATGAATATAATTAGCGAACTACTATGTATAAATGTTGCTGTTATTATAAAAAGAATACTTGGAAACTTCTTTTTATCCCAGATATAGATTGCCATCAATAAAAAAGGGGTTGCCATTTCCTGTCTGAGCGTTTGAGTCAATAAACCAACCTGCATGAACGCTAAAGATATGGCGATTGCCATACCTTGCTCTTTTTTATCAACACTCTTAGCAAAGAAGAAATTTATCCATATTAGATAAAACGTCAAAGTAAATAACACACAAAAAAACAATAACGTTCTTGCATCAGTTATTTTGAAGAAATTTAGTATAAAATCAAGATAGATAACTATACCTAGCTCAATGCCGAGTCCAGTGGATTCAAACGTCCCATACTCTTTCCACTTGTTCAATATTGGCATATAAGTGCCAATCAAATCGTCAGACAAGCTAAAGCCTATCTCTCTAGAGACTGCAGCAAATAACAGCATTGCTACAGCTATGGCTGTTATGCCCTCTCTTATAATTTTAGATTTTGAAAATGCCCCCATTAATAAAAACACACATGACCAAAATGCAATATGTGGACTAAATAACACTCCGAAAAACATTAACATTAAAAATGAAATGTTATAAACATAGTATAATCTTGTCTGAAGGATTATAAGATCATCATTACTCTTATTCATAATAGAAACTCTGGTAAGATAAAAATTGTAAATACAGAGCATTATTTACGCTTTTATTTTAATATCATATGGTTGCGGCTTACGAATTGACATCTACAGTTAATCATCATTACCATTTAATCCTGGCACACATATATTTATTATTTCGCTTCAATAGTACATAGAAAATATTTACTATCAAAAAATAGGTGGCAATCGTCCATGAGTACCACCGCCTAGTAATTACTCTTTATCCGTATAGCTATAGCCATAATTACTATAGCCATAGCCATAGTACGTACTTGCTTTCTTAACTACCCCGTTTAATATGCATCCCTTAACTACAACACCACTTTGCTCGAATCGTTTTACACTAACATCAATTTCTTTTACAGTATTAAGTTCAAAACGCGCAATCAGTAAAGTTGTCCCAGCATAATTACCAATTATTGCTGCGTCAGTCACAGCTAATATTGGTGGTGTATCTAATATAACAATATCGTAGTTACTACTTGCCCAACTGATTAGCTCATCAAATCGTTTATGCATCAATAACTCTGCCGGATTTGGCGGCACCATACCTCTAGATATATAATCGAACCCGGCGATTGATACGTTTCTAACCGCTTTAGTTAAGTCAATTTTACCCGACAAATAATCCGAAAGCCCGGTTTCATTACCCATATTAAAAAGCTTATGGGTATAGCCTTTACGCATGTCAGTGTCGATAAATAATACTTTTTTACCCGTCTGTGAAATAATCGATGCTAAGTTAGAACTGACGAATGTTTTACCTGCATTAGGACTGGCGCCAGAAATCATTAACACATTATTTCTTGACTCCATCATTGCAAAATGCAGACTTGTTCTTAAGCCGCGTATTGCCTCGATTGCTAAATCAGCTGGATTATCAATTGCTAATAGCCCTTGATTAATTTCTGCATTATTTTTCCTACGACTGCTCTTTATTTTATTCGTTCTTTTAGCATATTCCTCAGATACTGGAATGCTTGCATAAACATTTACGCCAATTTCTTCCAACTGCTCAGGGCTTTCGATTCCTCTACGTAAAAATACTCGAAGAAGGACAATACCAATCGAAAGCATGGCACCAAAAATCATACCGGCCAATACTATCAGTACCTTTTTTGGTTTAACCGGGATTGGTTGAGTGACTGCATCATCAATTATGCGCACATTCCCAATAGCACTCGATTTAGCGATATTAAGTTCTTGTTGGCGGTTTAATAATTGCATATAAACAGCCCGACCAGATTCAACATCTCTGCTTAATCGCAGAATCTCTTGCTGAGTTTCTGGCATTGCCGTCACTCGTTTATTGAGTTTCCCTTTTTCATCTTGTAAAGTTTTTCTTTTCTCCATTAAAGCTTTGTATGTAGGATGCTCTTTTGTGAAAAGCTGTGAAATCTCTGACTCACGAAAAGTTAATTCATTTAGTTGATTATCAACATTGACTATTTGGTCAAGTACAGATTTAGCCTCAAGAGATAAATCAACAGAATCATTCTGCCTTCTATAAGCATTAAGTTTATCTTCTGCAACATCCAAGTCCCCTCGAACCTTAGGCAGTTGCTCTGACAGAAAATCTAAACTTTTAGCATCTTGTGCAGCTTGCCGTGAAATATTTTGAGCCAAATAATTATTACTAATACTATCCACGATTTGTTTAATTAAATCAGGATCGCTACCAGTCAATGATATAGATAATATCCCAGTATCTTTACCCTGATCCGATATATTTAGTACATCTTGAAGAGATGTTATCGCCTTCAATTTAGATACATACTCTATATCGAATACAACACCAGGTTCAGCATCTAATTTATCAACCTTAATTGAAATGCCTTTTTCATCTAGTAATTGACCGACCTTTCCATGTAATTCAGTATCGTCTGAAGAAATAATATAATTAGATGAGTCAACTACTTTTAGTTTTAATTTAGGTGTTTCATCATCTTTTTTAGCTACATATAGCCTTGAAATTGCAATTTGCGCAGGTTTATCTCCACTTAAACGAGCCAGCCCTCTACCAAAAAGGGGAAAATAGTGCTGTGTTGCTATAGATTGAAGATTCAAATCATCAACAGTTTTCCCTAAAATCATCCTAGACCGTAACAAGGCGATTTCAGGTGCTGATTGTGGTTGACCGTCTGGCAACATCTGACTTAAGTTGCTTAAAATTGCGTTGCCTTGTTTTTGCTCCACCTGTACTAATGCATCAGCCTGATAAATAGGTGTTGCAAATAATGCGTAAACCAATGCTAAGAGAGTAAATAATGACACTATGGATATTATTAACTTACGGTGATCAATAACCTCCCCGATTAGACGGCTTAGATCAATGTCTTCTATTTCTTTATCTACAGGTTTATTTTTTACGGATGACATGCGCGTTTCCCTGATTATTTAAGCTTAGTTTTTCAACCCACAGTTGACCGGCCTGTTCGATTAATTTATATACTGAAGAAAATGCTTCATCACTTTTACGATATGGATCGGGTATCTCTCTTTGATTAAGCCAATGTCCGAAAAGCATAGTCTTTCCCCTTGCTTCAGGTGCTATTCTACCGATTTGATCAATATGAGATTTTTCCATCACCAATATCAAGTCATACTGTCTTCCGAGAGAAGAGGTAAACTGCTGTGCTTTATGCCCTTCTAACGACAAATCATGAATGGATGCTATTCTCACGGCAGATGTATCTGCACCATGATCAACAAGGGCTCCTGTACCTGCAGAATCTATTTTCTTGTCACCTAGGTATTTACGTAAGAAACGCTCTCCAATTGGAGAGCGACAAATGTTACCGGTACACACAACTAAAATTGAATCAAACATATTTATGGCCAAGTTTTTATATAACGAGTGGTTTCAGTCATATCATGTACACCCGTAATGGTCGGTACAAGTTGAGATACAACCCTGTTCCAACGAACCAATGGGGCAGTTGTTACATAAACAATATCATACGGTTGTAACTGAAACTCCGTACCAAGTACCATTGCAGAAGCATCTTGCGCATTCAGTTGATATATATTAGCGATTTTACCTTGCTTATCCCCTTTCAACTGGCGAACAACGAATATCCCTGTTGCATCGCTCATCGCTTGAGAGATACCTTCAGCATTTCCTATCGCCTCAGCTAATGTCATGCCGCTGCGATCCATTTTCAGGGTACTTTGCTTACCAACCTCACCCATCACAAACACTTTTAAATCATCATTACGTGGTACAAACAGAATGTCCCCGGGATATAAAAGATGGTTTTGAGTTAGGTCTCCCTTCTGCATCAACGCATATAAAGATATTTTGGTATCTTTACCATTATGGGTAAGTACTACATTTCGCCAATCTGCATCAGCGGACAGGCCGCCAGCAGCATTAATTGCGTCCATAACAGTTAATGGTATGTTCGTTATTGCTTGCTTACCAGAGGTAGTCACCTCTCCAGTAACGTATACTTTCTGAGATCTAAATGCCGCAATGCTGACATCAACCTGTGGACTTTCAATATAGGTAGTTAAACGACTTGCAATGATTTGTCGTACCTCGGCCAGAGTTTTGCCAGCTACCTGAACCTTACCAATATATGGATAGAAGATTGTGCCATCGGAGTTAACCCAGTTACCAGTATCACTCGCACTGCGATATTGGCCTGCTGGCGTGGTCAGTTCAGGGTGATCCCAAACTGTTACCATCAATACGTCACCAACCCCGATATGATATTCATAGCTTTTAAGCAAATTATCTAATTGAGGGTTCGATTGTGCCAGTACTGTTTCAGGTCGTAGTTGTTCAACCAGACCGGGGGTCATTGGGTATACATTAACCAATTTATCCAAATCGTAATCGCTATCCGGAAGTTCAACTACATTTTTGCGCAAGCTGTTCAACCCCTGACCCGGAACAATAGTACAAGCTGTCAAAAAGCTGATTGCCACCGCCACTGCTGAAACCCTAACAATTTTTTTCTTCATAATGTCACATCATCAATAAACCAAATTATGTCAATTACTGATTCGCTGTATGAGTACTTATTGATTAGTCGTTAATAATCAATAGTTGCTGCATTCTTCTCAGCATCAAGCCTATAAACTAAAAGGAATCTCTATCCCTGCGCTGACACCAACATCGTCGCTATCGCTGTTATCGGCATCCGTGTACCAAAGATTAGTATTCAATCTAACAGATTTATAAACATCGCCACTCCAACCCAACTGTATACCTTTTAGCGTATCTGAGTTAGGAAACGCTTTATTGATAGACTGATTTTCCGGATTTACCTTTGCATACACCAGACGGGTACTCCAGCGCTGATTATCTTCAGTAACCAATTCGATTTTACCTGCAAACAGCTGCCCATCCCCTCCCATGGCATCGCCTAGAGGATAGCCTTGCTGATAATAACCATCTTTATAAATGTGGTGGGTATAGCTGTAATTGGTCCGATTCATATTGGAACGGGTATCATGGCCTTCCACATACCAGTTAATCGCATTTTTCCCCCAGCCATGATGACCTTCGATACCGCCCAGGTACATATTTGCCGAAGGTAAACCACCTGCTTCATCCTCACCAATCATCTGGCCATAGAAGCTAACGGGCCACCCTAATGTAGGTTCAAGCTTAAATTTAAAGTCGAAGCCTGCAAGCTGGTTGCCCGGTTCATTATCGGTGCCGGTATTATCCTGTCCGGTAAACCCATCCCAGAAACTGCTAAACGATTCTGGTCGCCCTTCCCCACCCCACTGCATTATGCGTGAAGCGCCAAGTTCAAGTGACTGGAACGGCGAGAAAGTTAAACGGCCGCCAATGATTTTGGTATGCGGCACCGCAGTATACTGGTTCATCTGGCTGGCGGAAATTTGATACTGCCACGGCCCAATCCAGCGCAGCCACCATGTCTCCGGAGCAGCTTGTTCAGCGCGCTGCATTAAAAAACCGGTCATCGGTCTGGCTGCATCTCCGCGGATCAGGCTGCCTTCATAACCAGGCCCCCACCATTGCGGCACCTGACCAAATGATAACCACTGGTTCCAGAACTTGACGGCGCCGTATGCACCATTGGCATTAAAACGTGAACCGTTGCTAATACGTTCGCCGCCTTCAACATTGCCCTGCAAATGCACATCCCACCACTCACCGCTGTTATTAAAAGCAAGAGAGAGCGAGTTATCTGCCGGCTGGCTTTGGCCAAAGCCCTGTGGCGTACCTGGTTGGTCAGTCGACGTATAGCCGCTAACGCGAAAATCCGCCTTCAGATTAGAAAGCCGCTGATTGATGCGCGCCAGTACGACTTGTTCAGAGGAATATGAAGGTTTTGCTTTTTTCAACGCTCGGGTGATTTCTTCCTGACTGAGCGGCCAGGTGGAAAGACTGAGATGAATGACCCCACGATCGGAAAGCCATGCCAGATCGTTACGCAGTTCATTATCATTTTGCACCAATCCAGCTGCATATACCTGTGAGCTAACTGATGCAACCAGACCCAAAGCAAGTGCGATACGAGCAATTTTCATCATTGTTCAAGTTCCATTTACGAGTCCCTTCCCACCAGGTGGGTACGGCAATGGGGATTTTTAAGAATCAGGAGCTTATGAGTTCGACAAGCCTATTTTTTACAACAGCGATCCATTGCCTCGATAGACAACATCCTCAAAGTACGAGCGGTTTGCTGTAAACGGATGTGAACTTAACGCATTCATAATGTAAGCGATATTGGTTGCCAAGGCTACTTTCACGGCCTCAATAATGTGCACATGATCAGATGTCGATGACGTAGCTCGGCGTAGGGCTGATTTACTCAGGCCTTTTCAATACGAGGAGGACCGGGGAACTGGATACGCTACCGCCCTTGGCTTAACAGCTACCAACGCACTGTACCTCTTATCCAGCAATTTTCTTTACGTCCTGTTGTTGGTTAATTAACCACAACTATTATTTTTACCGCCCCGAGTTTACGAGATTCTTCCTGCAAATGGCAGTATAAATTTAACCACACAGACCTGTTAAGATGATATTTTTCATTTTCCCCGGCAGGATTTCATCCGTTAATAAGATTATTTGATGGATTCTTTCCCCATCCGGCATGATATTACCACCGCAACAGTATGGCTACGTAACTGCATGATTATAAAGAAAATAAAATAATCCGCATGTTTAATGCAAAAAAACAACTATAGAACAGTCAACTACAAAATATGATAGCCATCATTACCCACTTCGTTTATGGGTTCCAGAAAGATAACTCTGATTTCCGAAATTCCGTTTTGATTTAAGAATCATCCTAGCCGCAATATCATGATAGTTCGTGCTTTCAAGTATTCTGTTAACATTATTATGTTTCATCTTTATGAAAGCCACGATTCTATTATCCCTTAATTGTCCGCAGTCTGGCATTTTATCATACCAATCACCCCAGGCTGATAATGTACAGCTTTGTCGAATTGCATGATTAATATATATGCTTATGCAGATCGGCTCTGGTGAACGGTTTGTCCAATGGGCCGATCATCGTTGCAACTTCCCCCAGCAGCGATTGTGTTGGCGCTTTAGCCCCGGTGTTTAACAGCACAAGGGGAATGATTACCATGCTCAGCGCTCCTGCCCATGAGATCTGCGCAGTGCGCGATGAATGCCTACGCCATTGCAACAGCAGAAAAATCAAACTCCCGCAGGCTCCGAGGATAAATCCACTCACCACTTCCGATACCGAGTGTGCATGAATCATCAAACGGGAATAGCCAACTATGACAGCAAGGGCATAACCTACGAATACGGCGCTACAGCGGACGGAGAAAGGCGCCCGTGAGGTTAACAGCCATAAAAGGATTGGCCAAAAAGCGGTAGAAAGCGCGGTATGTCCGCTGAAACCGGTAAAATCGATTTCCCGTATGCCAATACCCCAGCCCATAAAAGCCAGCTTTGAAATACACACGACAGTACCCGTAATGCCAAAAAGCAACGCCCATTGCCAGGCCAGCGTCCGGGATGCTTTGCGCAGCGCCAGCACCGCAAACAGCACCACTGCACTAGGCAGTAGCACGGTACTATCGCCAAAAAAAGAGACTAATTGCCAGTTCATTTACGCTTCATCCTCTGACGATACATCCCTTTTCCCTGTATCTTATCCATGATCTCCCTATGGGCATATTCATCCATTAACATTACGTTTTTATGCATGTATCACCGTTGTTTAATGGGTAAACATGATCTCAGTCAAGTTTTATTTCGCATCGCTAGCTTTTGTTACGTACATTTCGTTAAGAAAGCTCACACTAAGCAACTATCAGCTAAGCATTATTTTAACTCATCTGACCAAATGCCCGGCTCACGCCCTGCCCATCATCGATAAGCCATCAAATCCACATACTTGATAAGATTCAACTGAGATGAAAATCTCATTGCATTTACTGCACCGAATGCTAATAACCTCGGTCTCATTTCAGTTGGATCTTGTTACGCTGGCGCGACACCAAACATCTTGCTGTTATCTGCACGCCAGCTCTCGCTCGAATTAAGCGCTCAGTTTCACGCCAGCAGCTTCTTGATGCTCTCGCGGAATTTGGTCCCTTCTTTATGGTTACGTAAGCCGTAACTCACAAAAGCCTGCATGTAACCCATTTTTTTGCCGCAGTCGTAGCTCTCACCGGTCATCAACATGGCATCGACAGACTGTTTCTTTGCCAGTGCCGCAATAGCGTCCGTTAATTGAATACGACCCCAGGCGCCAGGTTCAGTACGCTCGAGTTCTTCCCAAATATCAGCAGACAGCACATAACGTCCTACGGCCATCAGGTCAGAGTCGAGCGTTTGTGGTTCGTCTGGTTTTTCAATAAATTCAACAATACGGCCAATCTCTCCTTCCACTTTCAAGCCATCTTTGGTTTGAATGACGGAATATTCTGAGAGATCGCCAGGCATTCGTTTGGCCAGAACCTGGCTGCGCCCGGTTTCATTGAAACGCGCGACCATTGCCGCCAGGTTATAACGCAGCGGATCGGCGCTTGCGCCATCAAGAATGATATCCGGTAACACCACAACAAACGGATTATTGCCAACCGCCGGGCGCGCACAGAGGATAGAATGCCCCAGGCCCAGTTGCTGGCCTTGTCGAACGTTCATTATCGTTACGCCTGGCGGACAAATCGCCTGAACTTCGGCTAATAGTTGACGCTTAACACGCTGCTCGAGTAGCGCTTCCAGCTCATAGGAGGTATCAAAATGGTTTTCTACAGCATTCTTAGATGAATGGGTGACCAGCACAATTTCTTTGATTCCGGCGGCGACAATCTCATCGACGATATACTGAACCATCGGCTTATCAACGATTGGCAGCATCTCTTTCGGTATCGCTTTGGTGGCAGGCAACATATGCATCCCTAACCCTGCTACCGGAATAATTGCTTTCAAACTCACCATTATTTCATCCACCTATATGGTTATAAACTTTCGAATTTTTGTCAGAACGCTGATGTCACTGGCATTTGTTTGTGATGGTACAGCATCGTGTCGCGCACGACTTTAACCAAAATCCTAAATTACTCTCTTAGTCCAAGAATACACGCAAAAAATGCTAGCTGACAGGTCGCTTTAAGAAAATTCTCACGCGTTTGTCCTGGTCAATCGGCCTTCGAATAAACAGAGCAAGAAAAACGCTTAATCCATTGTTATTAAACAATAATAATTGATCAATGTTCCTGGCGATAAGCTACTTACTTTGCAGATTTAACACCTTCTTTCTTAAAAATCACCGTGGTAAGCCACTACAGAAAAAGTCAAATCCCATGCGAACGAGCAATTTGGCGATAGCAATCAGCAAAATCGTCTAAACTTTGGACAAAAGCTTCTCTAACTAACCTTCTTACCCGTGGATTAACCCCTTGACCATCGCTGATACTGCTGATTTTATGCAACATTGAGCCATGTTAAGGGTCTTATTAAACGCAGGTCCTGACAAGCTACAGAATTCAGTAGGAATATTCCCCTTAATAACATTTTGGTGAAAAATACGGCAATATTTTGACTTTACCCGCTGTTAATAACCCCTCCTTATCCCTGCTATTACCGCACAGTAATTACAGGGATTTCTAATTAATTCCAAATCAGCCCAGATCGATCTTAAACACCCGATATTTAGCAGTGGTTAATTACGTTACCGCTTTCGTTTGATATGCCAGACTGGTGCGCGTTGCCGCGATAAATCGTTGCATTTTACCTGGCGCTTATCCATGATCGATAGATCATACGATTATGTTGTAAAGGTTCTAAGTGATTATGGAATGGATTGCCGATCCCTCGATCTGGGCTGGTCTCATTACACTGGTGGTTATCGAACTGGTTCTGGGGATAGATAACCTGGTATTTATTGCGATCCTTGCTGAAAAGCTTCCCCCGGCGCAGCGCGATCGCGCTCGCGTTACCGGCCTGCTATTGGCAATGGTGATGCGTCTGGTACTGCTGGCGTCAATTTCCTGGTTAGTCACCCTCACGACACCGCTCTTCAACTGGCATGACTTAAGCTTCAGCGCCCGCGATTTGATCATGTTATTTGGTGGACTGTTCCTGCTGTTTAAAGCAACCGTTGAGCTTAATGAGCGGCTGGAAGGAAAAGACAGTAATAACCCCACCCAGCGTAAAGGCGCGAAGTTCTGGGGCGTGGTGGCGCAAATAGTCGTACTTGATGCTATTTTCTCGCTGGATTCGGTCATTACCGCGGTGGGTATGGTTGATCACCTGGCGGTGATGATGGCAGCGGTCATTATTGCCATTACGCTGATGCTGATGGCCAGCAAAGCTCTCACACGCTTTGTCAACAGCCACCCCACGATCGTCATTCTGTGCCTGAGTTTCCTGCTGATGATCGGTTTTAGCCTGATTGCCGAAGGATTTGGTTTCCCAATCCCGAAAGGCTATCTGTATGCCGCCATCGGTTTCTCGGTGATGATCGAATCGTTCAACCAGTTAGCCATCTTCAATCGCCGCCGTTTCCTCTCGGCCAATCTGACCATGCGACAGCGGACGACTGAAGCGGTGATGAATCTGCTAAGCGGGCGCAAAGAGAATGCAGAGCTTGATACCGAGACGGCAACCATGGTCGCCGACCAGGGCGAAAGTCCGTTGTTTAATCCGCAGGAACGCTTAATGATTGAGCGCGTACTGAATCTGAATCAACGTACCGTCAGCAGCATTATGACTTCACGTCATGATATTGAGCACATCGACTTAAGCGCGCCTGAAGAGGAAGTTCGCGCGCTGCTGGAGAAAAACCAGCATACCCGTATTGTCGTCACCGGCGGCAACGATAACGAAGATCTGTTGGGGGTTGTTCATGTTATCGACCTGCTACAACAGTCATTACGCAATGAGCCGCTGGATTTACACGTTCTGCTACGCCAACCGCTTATTTTTCCAGAAACCTTGCCGTTGCTCCCGGCGCTGGAGCAGTTTCGCCAGGCGCGGACGCACTTTGCTTTTGTGGTTGACGAATTTGGCTCCGTTGAAGGCCTGGTAACCATCAGCGATGTTATGGAAACCATTGCGGGTAATCTGCCTAATGAAGTCGAGGAGATCGATGCTCGTCATGACATTCACAAAAACGCCGATGGCAGCTGGACCGCTAACGGCCATATGCCGCTGGAAGATCTGGTTCAGTACGTTCCGCTGCCGTTGGATGATAAACGTGAATATCACACAATAGCCGGATTATTGATGGAATATTTGCAGCACATTCCTGCCGCTGGCGAAGAAGTGAAAATCGGCGGTTATACTCTGCGTACTCTGGAAGTGGAAAGCCACAGGGTGCAGAAAGTACAGATTATCCCGCCGGTTGAAGTAGAAGATGAATTAGATTATGAAGTGTGAATGAAGTTGAGGGTTAAGCCGCCGCGAGTTGCTCGCGGCGGCTTAATGATTACAGCTTATCAAGCAGTTTCTTCACATCTTTGCCGTTCTGGCTATTACTGTTGCGTTCCGCCCACTCATTCAAACGCTGTCTGGCTTCGTCCTGCAACTGCTTACGCAGGATCTGATCTACCTGTAGGCTATAGCTTAGCGACTGCCACTTGCCATAGATACGTAGCGGGATTGCCGTCTGCTTGAGACGATCAATAAGCTTGCTTTCGCCTTTCCAACCGCCTAACACCCGCACGTTGAAATGCATGTCGCAATCCTCTGCTTGCAGACTCAGATTTCCTTGCCCGGTCAACGCCATCATTGCCGACTGTCCCTGCAAGCCGTTAAGCGTGATTTGGCCATTATTCAGGGTCAAATCACTGCTTAATGCGTCAAGCTGGGTCGCGTTATCGAAGTTTTCCTGCGCCTGTACATTAGTGCTCCTCGCCACAGCCTGCTGTACTAGCTGCTGGAAGTTGAGCCCTTCGGTACGCGTATCCTTCATCTGCAGCTGTGCCTGTCCCTGCCAGTTGCGACGGAAGTCTTCTGCATCAATGCGCGGCCCCGAGAAATCACCTTTCAGAGATAATTTCCCCGTCAGGTTAATCGGGTAGTTAAACGCCTGCAAAATGGTACCGATTTCCACATTATCCAGTTGTGGCTGGAAAGCGGCATGCGAAGTGTTGCCTCTGACATCCAGCATCCCTGGTAACGAGAGACGTCCCTCTCCCAGACTACCCTCCAGCTGTTTCACCGTCAGCAGCCCCTGCTGGTTAGTGATATCACTCTTCACCTGACTGAATCGCATACCACGCCACTGCACCTGGTCCGCCGACAGCGCCAGTTGGCCGTTAAAGCCAAGCAAACTATGATAATCCTGCTGAATATCGCTATCAGCAATCACAGGGCGTAGCTGTCTCGGCTGGCTTTGTCCACGCTGATCGACATTCCCTTCATTGGCCGTCGCGCTTTGCGCAAGCAAACTATCCAGATTCAGGGTGGTCGCCTGCAGGTTTAGCGCCCAGTCAGGTTTCTCCCCCAGTACAACACTACCGCTGCCGGTAATTGCGCTGCCATTAGCAGTGAGATTGAGATTGTTGAAATCGAGTTTTTTCGCTTCTTCGATCCAGCTGGCTTGCAAACTTCCCTGCCCGCTCAGGCCGTCCGGCGGCAGCTCCGCCCCACGTACCTGCCAGTTAAGCTGCGAAAAATCCGCTTTCAAAGAGTGAGGGTAATCGCCGCCCTGAACCTGGGCGGTAAAGGACAACGTTAAGTCACGTTGATCGCGATTGACCCTGCCGGAGAAATCTACCGTCGCCAGATGGTTGTCATCCTGCTCCATCTGTAAGCGTATATCGCGCACGGTAACCTGTTCGCCATTTTCATGCTGGAAGAACAGGACGCTATCGGCCACCTGCAGTTTACGGACATCGTAGGACCATCCGCGATCTTGCGGCGCCTGCGGCAACGTATTGTCATGTGGCACCACCGGCGCGTTCTGGTTACGCACCGCTTCCGTTTTCGCGGTAAGCTGAATGACCGCGCCTTTCAACATCACCTGCTTCACCTGCAGTTGGTGAGAAAGTAGCGGCATCAGCGCAACATCCAGCCGCATGTTATCGGCACGCACCACCGGTTCGGAAGCGCCTGTCGCCGTCAGCGCCATACGACCGGAGAGAATACTCAGCTGCGGCCAAACATGCCAACGCAGCGGCCCGTCAAGCTTCAGTTGATAGCCGCTACGCTCCGCCACTTCCTGCACCATATAGTTGCGGAAGTCATTAGGGTTGACCAGCAGCACCAGCGCAGCGAGCCCCGCAACAATGACGGTCAACAAGATCATCAGCGTGGTCAGAATTCGTCTCATGGCATCCTCGATAAGCCGCTAACTTTATCAATCCTTGTCGATTCGACTCGCTACCGCGCCCTGCTGGTCGCGATATTTGGCATCTTCACGGCGGTTATATGGCCGCGCCGCCGGGCCCGAAAGCGGCTCAAAGCTCAGCGCGCCAATGGGCATTCCCGGGCGCAACGCCAACGGCAGCTTGCCGGAATTATAGAATTCCAGCACGATGCAGCCAGACCAACCCGGATCAATACGGTGCGCAGTGACATGTACCATCAGCCCAAGGCGCGCCAGTGACGAACGGCCATCAAGCCAGCCGACGAGGTCAGCCGGAAGCGTTACTGACTCATAAGTCACAGCCAGCGCTAATTCTCCTGGATGAAGATAGAAAGCCTCGCCTTCCGGCAGTACGATCTCTTCGCTCATTACCCGGTCCAGCGCCGCGCTCACTTCCGCCTTCGGGCCGCTCAGGTCAATAAACGGCGCCGTATGACCGCGGAAGGTACGGAATTTATTGCCTAAGCGAACGTCAACGGTGGCGCCGTTAATTCGATCCACCGGCGGGCGCGGGCTGATTGCCAGGCGCCCTTCATCCAACCAGGCTTCTATATCTCGGTCACACAGACGCATGAGCTTTCTCCTTTAAGGCATCTAGCCCTTACGCTTTCCGGGAATAAGGGCAATTGGGATTCTCTTTGCACGTTACACAATTAGTACGTGTTATTCAAAGAACTGACTGATTTTGGCCTTCAGAATATCGATGGCAATACGGTTTTTACCGCCGCGCGGGACAATGATGTCAGCATATTGCTTGGAAGGTTCAATAAATTGCAGGAACATTGGCCGCACCGTCTTCTGATACTGCGCCATCACCGAGTCCATGGAACGGCCACGCTCGTTAACATCACGCTTGATGCGGCGCATCAGACAGATATCCAGCGGGGTATCGACGAAAATAGAGAAGTTTAATTCATTGCGCAGTCTGGCATCCGTCAACAGCAGGATCCCTTCGAGAATGATCACTTTCTTCGGTTGAATATGAATAGTTTCCGGCATACGCGTATGTTCAACGTAGCTATACACGGGCAATTCAATTGGCTGGCCGCTTTTCAGCGTCTGTAAATGCTGGAACAGCAAGCTATGATCCATTGAGCTTGGATGGTCATAGTTGGTTTTTACACGCTCTTCCATCGACAGATGGCTTTGATCTTTGTAATAGCTGTCTTCCGGAATAACGCCAATATGCTCATCGCCAACTTGTTCACGTAATTCACGATAAAGTGTGCTGGCGATAAGGCTTTTGCCCGAAGCCGATGCGCCGGCGATGCCTACAATGACGCACTGATGAGACGTATCAGTCATAAATTTTTGCGACCTGATTAACCTGGATGTAGATGGAGGGTGACGGTTGACCGTCAAACGCGGCAATTATAGGGATTTCAGGGCGGCGATACCAGTGATATGCGCCCTGTACGCCTATTCCTCGTCCGGCGCCCAGCCTTCGGTGTACCAGATATGCAACAAAGCATAGGAGCGCCAGGGTTGCCAGCGACTGGCATAGCGCGCGATGCGCGCAGGCGTCATTCCGGGAAAACGCTGTTTAATCAGATAGTCATCGGGCAGAAAAATATCTTTTGCCTGCCAACCGCGCAGCGCATAGTAATTCGCCGTCCAGCGACCGATGCCCGGCAGACTCTGCAATTGTTTCATGCCGGTTGCCATATCAGCAGGCGCCGTCAACGGCAATTCTCCGCTCAATGCCGCTTTGCCAAGGTGAATTAACGCTTCCGCGCGGCGAAGCGGCATCCCTAACGCCTTAAGCGCCAAAGGGTCGGCTTGCGCCAGTTTCTGCGGTTCGGGAAAAATAACATAACCAGGCGCTTCGCTTAACGCTTCCCCATAGACCGCGGCCACTTTCGCCGTCAGCTTCGCCGCCATCGCTACGCTCACCAGTTGCCCCAATACCGCACGCACCGCCTGTTCAAACGCATCCAGCGCCCCCGGCAAGCGAAGTCCTGGTCGCGGCTGCGCCAGTTTGCCTAAGGTTTGCGTGACCTCAAATGGATCGCATGCTAAATCAAACAGTTGCGCTACACGCGCCAGGCACTGATCTGCTACCGGTAACAGCCCATGAGAAAGCGTAACCTGGAACCCCTGGCTGCGTTCATCCGGTTTAACGGTAATCAACCCACGATGCCCATCTAAACTGAAGCTGCGGGTATATTGATCTTCATGGAAGGTTTCAATTCCCGCCACCGCACGCGCGCTGAGAAACGCGAACATCCATTGCCAGTCATAGGGCGCTCGCCAGGATAATAATGTCATGCACTCTCCTTATTAATCGCGACAAGCATAGATGCTCTAAGCCTGCTGCGCCTTGCTTTTAAATTCCAGTTGTCGGCATGGCGGCAATCCGCTAAAGTCGCCCCCCTTCTTCACTGGCATGGGGATTTTTCAGGTCATGTTTATTGGTTTTGACTATGGTACCGCCAACTGTTCGGTCGCCGTCATGCAGGATAATGCGCCACGGCTTTTAACGCTGGAAAACGGTAGCCCGCTGCTGCCATCAATGCTTTGCGCCCCGACGCGCGAAGCGGTCAGCGAATGGTTATACCGCCATCATAATGTCCCGGCCGACGGCGCAGAAAATCAGGCGCTACTACGACGCGCCATTAATTATAACCGTGATGAAGATATCGAAGTCCTGGGCAACAGCGTCCAGTTCGGCCTCGCCTCACTGCATCAATACGTTGACGATCCGGAAGAGGTCTACTTCGTTAAGTCGCCAAAATCGTTTCTTGGCGCCAATGGCCTTAAACCCCAGCAGGTCGCGTTATTTGAAGATCTGGTCTGCGCGATGATGCTACATATTAAACAGCAGGCGCAGTCTCAGCTTAGTGAACAGATTACCCAGACGGTTATTGGTCGACCAATTAACTTCCAGGGTCTTGGCGGCGATGATGCTAACGCTCAGGCACAGGGTATTCTCGAACGCGCGGCGACGCGAGCAGGATTCAACGATGTCGTGTTTCAGTTTGAACCCGTTGCGGCGGGGTTAGATTTTGAAGCCACGCTCAATGATGAAAAACGCGTGCTGGTCGTCGATATTGGCGGCGGCACCACCGACTGCTCACTGCTGTTGATGGGGCCGCAATGGCGGCAGAAAGCCGACCGTCAGGATAGCCTGCTGGGCCACAGCGGCTGCCGTATCGGCGGTAACGATCTGGATATCGCCCTGGCCTTCAAATGCCTGATGCCGTTACTCGGCATGGGCGGTGAAACGGAAAAAGGCATTGCGCTGCCGGTACTGCCCTGGTGGAATGCGGTGGCGATTAACGACGTCCCGGCGCAGAGCGATTTTTACAGCGCCGCCAACGGACGTATGCTCAATGACCTGCTGCGCGACGCTCGCGATGCCGACAAGGTCGCACTGCTGCTTAAAGTCTGGCGTCAGCGCCTGAGCTATCGCCTGGTACGCAGCGCGGAAGAGAGCAAAATCGCCCTTTCCGCTCAGCCGGATTTCAACGCCGAACTGCCGTTTATTAGCGATGAGCTGGCTACCGCTATCAGCCAGCAGGGGCTGGAAGAGGCGCTCAATCAACCGCTGGCTCGCATTATGGAGCAGGTAAAGTTAGCGCTGGAAAGCAGCCATGAAACCCCGGACGTTATCTATCTCACCGGCGGTAGCGCACGATCGCCGTTAATTAAAAAGGCGCTGGCCGCACAGCTGCCGGGAATACCGATCGCCGGCGGCGATGATTTTGGTTCCGTTACCGCCGGGCTTGCCCGCTGGGCGCAGGTGGTTTTCGCCTGAAACGCGAGCGCCATTCGGTAACCTGAGTTGACTTTGCCGCTTTTTCGTCCTAACTTGCAGGATGAAGGGTAAGGGAGGATTTCTCCTCCCCCTGGCGTCTTAGTAAGCCGGTAAGCTAATCACTAAGAGTATCACCAGTATGATGACCAGGTTCATCATAACCCTTTCCTTATTTAAGGCCCCTTCCTCAGGAGGGGCTTTCCTGTATTTAGCCTCCGCTAAATCAAGCTGACGTTACCATGCCGCGTCTGACACATTTCTTTTCAGCGTTCGGCTTTGCGAGCCTCCTCGTGAAAGCCCGCCAATTCAGACCTTTCCATACGCGCTTTTCATAATTCCTCCATTTTTGCGGGGCGTTCCGTTACTAAACTAGTATCATTCAGCGAAAGCTTCAGAATGAGATAGCAAAATAATGAAAAGCAGTAACACACTTCGTTGGGGAATAGTCCTGACGGTAATTTTGGCGGCGGGAGCCGCCTATTGGTTCTGGTACGATCGCGCCGAAGAGACAACCGCAGGCGCTGCTGGCGCGAGTCAGCAAGGAGCAAAGGCGCCTGCCGGGGCGCGTCATGGGCGTTTTGGGGCCACGCTGGCCCCGGTGCAGGCGGCAACCGCCACCAGCGAATCCGTCCCCCGCTACCTTACTGGCCTGGGGACTATCGCCGCGGCGAACACCGTGACCGTGCGCAGTCGGGTTGACGGCCAGTTACTGAGTATCCATTTCCAGGAAGGTCAGCAGGTAAAAGCCGGCGATCTGCTGGCGCAAATCGATCCCAGCCAGTTCAAGGTCGCGCTGGCCCAGGCGCAGGGGCAGCTTGCCAAAGATAACGCCACCCTCGCTAACGCGCGCCGCGATCTCGCTCGCTATCAACAACTGGTGAAAACCAATCTTATCTCCCGTCAGGAGCTGGATACCCAGCAGTCGCTGGTGGTTGAATCCGCCGGTACGGTTAAAGCCGATCAGGCCGCCGTCGCCAGTGCGCAACTGCAGCTGGACTGGACCCGCATCACCGCGCCGATTGACGGCCGCGTGGGCCTGAAACAGGTCGACATCGGCAACCAAATCTCCAATGGCGACACCACCGGCATTGTCGTTCTCACGCAAACTCACCCTATCGATTTGGTCTTTACCCTGCCGGAAAGCGATATCGCCACCGTGGTACAGGCGCAGAAAGCCGGTAAAACGCTGAGCGTCGAGGCCTGGGACCGAACCAATAAACAGAAGATCAGTACAGGCAGCCTGCTGAGCCTCGATAACCAAATCGATGCCACCACCGGCACCATTAAGCTTAAAGCGCGCTTTAATAACCTCGATGACGCGCTGTTCCCGAATCAGTTCGTCAATGCCAGAATGCTGGTGGATACCGAGCAGGATGCAGTAGTGATCCCCACCGCCGCGCTACAAATGGGCAACGAGGGGCACTTCGTGTGGGTGCTGAACAGTGAGAATAAAGTCAGTAAACATACGGTCACGCCGGGTATTCAAGATAGCCAAAAAGTGGTGATTAACGCCGGGCTGTCAGCGGGCGACCGGGTGGTGACCGATGGTATCGATCGCCTGACGGAAGGCGCTAAGGTCGAAGTCGTCGAAGCTCACAGCGCCGTGCAGGAACAACCTACCACCCGCCCGAGTGGTAAAAACGGAGCGGGCGCCTGATGCAAGTCTTACCCCCAAGCAGTACGGGCGGCCCTTCCCGACTGTTTATTATGCGTCCGGTGGCGACAACGCTATTGATGGTCGCCATTCTGCTGGCCGGTATCATCGGCTATCGCTTCCTGCCGGTCTCTGCGCTGCCGGAAGTTGACTACCCAACCATTCAGGTAGTAACGCTCTACCCCGGCGCCAGCCCGGATGTGGTGACGTCATCGATTACCGCGCCGCTGGAACGCCAGTTTGGCCAGATGTCCGGCCTTAAGCAGATGTCTTCACAAAGCTCGGGCGGCGCGTCGGTCATTACTCTGCAGTTCCAGTTGACCCTGGCGCTGGATGTCGCCGAACAGGAAGTGCAGGCGGCCATCAACGCCGCGACCAACCTGCTGCCGTCTGATTTACCCAACCCGCCGGTTTACAGCAAAGTGAACCCGGCGGATCCGCCGATCATGACCCTGGCCGTGACCTCCAGCGCGATGCCGATGACGCAGGTTGAAGATATGGTGGAAACTCGGGTAGCGCAGAAGATATCTCAGGTTTCCGGGGTCGGCCTGGTGACGCTGGCCGGCGGCCAACGTCCTGCGGTGCGCGTTAAGCTCAATGCCCAGGCGATCGCCGCGTTAGGTTTGACCAGCGAAACCGTGCGTACCGCCATTACCAGCGCCAACGTGAATTCAGCAAAAGGTAGCCTTGACGGCCCGGCCCGCGCGGTCACCCTTTCCGCCAACGATCAGATGCAGTCGGCGGAAGATTACCGTCGGCTGATTATCGCCTATCAGAACGGCGCGCCGATCCGTCTTGGCGATATCGCGACCATCGAACAGGGCGCCGAGAACGCCTGGCTGGGGGCGTGGGCCAATAAGCAGCGGGCGATAGTGATGAACGTCCAACGCCAGCCGGGAGCGAACATCATCGCCACTGCCGACAGCATCCGCCAGATGCTACCGCAACTGACCGAGAGCTTGCCTAAATCCGTTAAGGTACAGGTGCTTTCTGACCGCACCACCAATATTCGCGCGTCGGTCAGCGATACGCAGTTCGAATTGCTGCTCGCCATCGCGCTGGTGGTGATGATCATTTATCTCTTCCTGCGCAATGTCCCGGCGACTATCATCCCCGGCGTCGCCGTACCGCTGTCGCTGGTCGGCACCTTCGCGGTTATGGTGTTCCTTGATTTTTCAATCAACAACCTGACGCTAATGGCATTGACCATCGCCACCGGTTTCGTGGTCGATGACGCCATCGTGGTCATTGAAAACATCTCTCGCTACATTGAAAAGGGCGAAAAACCGCTTGCCGCCGCGCTGAAAGGCGCGGGGGAAATCGGCTTCACGATTATTTCATTAACCTTCTCGCTGATTGCCGTACTGATTCCGCTGCTGTTTATGGGTGATATCGTTGGGCGATTGTTCCGTGAATTCGCCATTACCCTGGCGGTGGCGATTCTGATTTCGGCGGTGGTCTCGCTGACCCTGACGCCGATGATGTGCGCGCGGATGTTAAGCCACGAATCGCTGCGCAAACAAAACCGCTTTTCGCGGGCCAGCGAGCGTTTCTTCGAGCGGGTGATTGCCGTCTATGGCCGCTGGCTAAGCCGGGTACTAAACCACCCATGGCTAACGTTGAGCGTGGCGTTAAGCACCCTGGCGTTATCGATTCTGCTGTGGGTCTTTATCCCGAAAGGCTTCTTCCCAATCCAGGATAACGGCATTATTCAGGGCACGTTACAGGCCCCGCAGTCGGTGTCGTTCGCCAGTATGGCGCAACGCCAGCAGCAGGTATCCGATCTGATTCTGAAAGATCCGGCGGTTGAAAGCCTGACGTCGTTCGTCGGCGTTGATGGCACCAATCCAGCGCTGAACAGCGCGCGTCTGCAGATTAACCTCAAACCACTGGATGAACGCGACGATCGCGTGCAAACGGTCATCAGCCGTCTGCAGCAATCGGTGGCTAGTGTACCGGGTATTGAGCTTTATCTCCAGCCAACGCAGGATCTGACTATCGATACCACCGTCAGTCGCACTCAGTATCAGTTTACCCTGCAGGCTAACTCGCTTGATGCGCTGAGCAACTGGGTGCCGCAATTGCTGTCGCGCCTGCAATCCTTACCCCAGCTTGCCGACGTCAGCAGCGACTGGCAGGATAAAGGGCTCGCGGCTTATATTAATGTCGATCGCGATAGCGCCAGCCGGCTGGGTATTTCCATGGCGGATGTCGATAACGCGCTGTATAACGCCTTTGGCCAACGGCTGATCTCGACAATTTATACCCAGGCCAACCAATATCGTGTGGTACTGGAGCACGACACCCAGGCGACGCCGGGGCTAGCGGCTCTTGATAATATCCGCCTCACCAGCAGCGATGGCGGTATCGTGCCTCTGAAATCCATCGCCAGCGTCGAGCAGCGTTTTACCCCGCTGTCGGTGAACCATCTCGATCAGTTCCCGGTGACCACTATTTCATTCAACGTGCCGGATAACTACTCCCTCGGCGAAGCGGTAGAGGCTATTTTGTCAGCCGAGCAGTCGCTGGATTTCCCAAGCGACATCCGCACCCAGTTCCAGGGCAGTTCCCTCGCATTCCAGTCGGCGCTCGGTAGCACCGTCTGGCTGGTCGTCGCGGCGGTCGTCGCCATGTATATCGTCCTCGGCGTGCTGTACGAAAGCTTCATTCATCCCATCACCATTCTTTCTACCCTGCCAACCGCTGGCGTCGGGGCGCTGCTGGCGCTATGGCTGGCCGGTAGCGAGCTGGATGTGATTGCCATCATCGGCATCATTCTGCTGATTGGTATCGTGAAGAAAAACGCCATCATGATGATTGACTTTGCCCTCGCCGCCGAGCGCGAGCAGGGAATGCCGCCGCGCGAAGCCATTTATCAGGCCTGCCTGCTGCGCTTCCGTCCGATTCTGATGACCACCCTCGCCGCCCTGCTCGGCGCGCTGCCCTTGATGCTCAGCACCGGCGTCGGCGCCGAGTTACGCCGCCCATTGGGGATTGGTATGGTTGGCGGTCTGATGCTCAGCCAGGTACTGACGTTATTCACCACGCCGGTGATTTATCTGCTGTTCGACCGGCTATCGCTGTATATGAAGAGCCGCTTCCCGCGCCGTGAAGAGGAGGCGTAAGTGAAGTTCTTCGCTCTCTTCATTTATCGGCCGGTGGCGACGATTCTTATCTCGTTGGCGATTACCCTATGCGGGATCCTCGGATTCCGCCTGCTGCCGGTCGCACCGCTGCCGCAGGTGGATTTCCCGGTGATCATGATTAGCGCCTCGCTGCCCGGCGCCTCGCCGGAAACCATGGCCTCGTCGGTGGCAACACCGCTGGAACGCTCGCTGGGGCGCATTGCCGGGGTCAATGAAATGACCTCGTCGAGCTCGCTTGGCAGTACCCGCATCATCATGGAGTTTAATTTCGATCGCGATATTAACGGCGCCGCCCGCGACGTGCAGGCGGCGATTAATGCCGCGCAAAGTCTGCTGCCGAGCGGGATGCCCAGCCGCCCCACGTATCGCAAAGCTAACCCGTCCGATGCGCCGATCATGATCCTGACGCTCACCTCGGATACCTATTCGCAAGGCGAGTTGTACGATTTCGCGTCAACCCAGCTGGCGCAAACCATCGCGCAGATTGACGGCGTCGGCGATGTCGACGTCGGCGGCAGCTCACTGCCGGCGGTGCGCGTCGACCTTAACCCGCAGGCGCTATTTAACCAGGGCGTCTCACTGGACGCCGTGCGCAGCGCCATTGATAACGCCAACGTGCGTCGCCCGCAGGGCGCGCTGGAAGATAAGACCCACCGCTGGCAGGTGCAGACCAACGATGAATTGAAAACCGCGGCGGAATATTTGCCGGTGATCGTCCACTACAATAACGGCGCGGCGGTACGCCTTGGCGACGTGGCAAAAGTGACGGATTCAGTGCAGGATGTGCGTAACGCCGGGATGACCAACGCCAAACCGGCGATCCTATTGATGATCCGCAAGCTGCCGGAAGCCAACATCATTCAGACGGTTGATAGCATTCGCGCCCGCCTGCCGGAACTACAGCGTACCATCCCCGCCGCCATTGATTTACAGATTGCGCAGGATCGTTCGCCCACCATCCGCGCTTCGCTGGAAGAGGTCGAACAAACGCTGGTGATTTCGGTCGCACTGGTGATTCTGGTGGTCTTTCTGTTTTTGCGCTCCGGGCGCGCAACGCTTATCCCGGCCGTCGCCGTACCGGTATCGTTAATCGGTACCTTTGCCGCGATGTATTTGTGCGGCTTCAGCCTCAATAATCTGTCGTTAATGGCGCTGACCATCGCCACCGGTTTCGTTGTCGACGACGCCATCGTGGTGCTGGAGAATATTTCCCGCCATCTTGAGGCGGGAATGAAACCGCTGCAGGCCGCGTTACAGGGCAGCCGTGAAGTCGGCTTTACCGTGCTGTCGATGAGCCTGTCGCTGGTGGCGGTGTTCTTACCGCTGCTGCTGATGGGCGGCCTGCCGGGTCGTCTGCTGCGCGAGTTCGCCGTCACGCTATCGGTAGCGATCGGTATTTCGCTCGCCGTGTCGCTCACGCTGACGCCAATGATGTGCGGCTGGCTGCTGAAAAGCGGCAAACCTCATGAACCAACGCGCAAGCGTGGCTTTGGCCGCCTGCTGGTCACTATTCAGGGCGGCTATGGCAAATCGTTAAAATGGGTGCTGAAGCATAGTCGCCTGACTGGCCTGGTGCTGCTCGGTACGATGGCGCTCAGCGTGTGGCTGTATATCGCCATTCCGAAAACCTTCTTCCCGGAGCAGGACACCGGGGTGCTGATGGGCGGCATTCAGGCGGATCAGAGTATTTCGTTCCAGGCGATGCGCGGCAAACTGCAGGACTTTATGAAGATCATCCGCGAGGATCCGGCGGTCGATAACGTGACCGGTTTTACCGGCGGCTCGCGGGTGAATAGCGGTATGATGTTTATCACCCTGAAACCGCACGACCAACGCCACGAAACGGCGCAGCAAATCATCGACCGGCTGCGGAAAAAACTGGCGAAAGAGCCCGGCGCTAATCTGTTCCTGATGGCGGTGCAGGATATCCGCGTTGGCGGACGTCAGTCGAACGCCAGCTATCAGTACACCCTGTTATCGGACGATCTGTCGGCGCTGCGTGAATGGGAGCCAAAAATCCGCAAGGCGCTAGCGGCACTGCCGGAACTGGCTGACGTTAACTCGGATCAGCAAGATAACGGCGCGGAGATGGATCTGGTCTACGACCGCGACACCATGTCACGCCTGGGCGTCAGCGTGCAGGATGCCAACAGCCTGTTAAACAACGCTTTCGGCCAGCGGCAGATCTCGACCATCTATCAACCTTTGAACCAGTACAAAGTGGTGATGGAAGTCGATCCGCTTTATACCCAGGACGTTAGCGCGCTGGAGCAAATGTTTGTCATTAGTAACGACGGTAAACCCATCCCGCTGTCATACTTCGCCAAATGGCAACCGGCGAACGCACCGCTTTCGGTCAACCACCAGGGGCTATCGGCCGCCTCGACCATCTCCTTCAACCTGCCGACCGGCAAATCGCTGTCGGAAGCCAGCGACGCCATTGACCGGGCGATGACCCAGCTTGGCGTGCCGTCGAGCGTGCGAGGATCGTTTGCCGGCACCGCACAGGTATTCCAGCAGACGATGAACTCACAGGTGATCCTGATTATCGCCGCCATCGCCACGGTGTATATCGTGCTGGGGATCCTCTACGAAAGCTACGTGCATCCGTTAACCATTCTCTCAACCCTGCCGTCAGCGGGGGTTGGCGCGCTGCTGGCGCTGGAATTATTTGGCGCCCCATTCAGCCTAATCGCCCTGATAGGGATCATGCTATTAATTGGCATCGTAAAGAAAAACGCCATCATGATGGTCGATTTCGCCCTTGAAGCGCAGCGTACCGGCAATCTTCCGCCGGAAGAAGCGATATTCCAGGCCTGTTTGCTGCGTTTTCGCCCGATCATGATGACCACCCTGGCGGCGCTATTCGGCGCGCTGCCGCTGGTGCTATCGGGCGGCGACGGGTCCGAACTGCGGCAGCCGTTGGGGATCACCATTGTCGGTGGCCTGGTCATGAGCCAGTTGCTGACGCTGTACACCACCCCGGTGGTCTATTTGTTCTTTGATCGTCTGCGGCTGCGTTTTACGCGCAAGCCTGCTCAACCGGTAAGCGAATAAGATGACAGATCTACCCGCCAGCGTACGCTGGCAGTTATGGATTGTGGCCTTCGGCTTCTTTATGCAGTCGCTGGATACCACCATCGTCAACACCGCCCTGCCCTCGATGGCCAATAGCCTTGGGGAGAGCCCGCTGCACATGCATATGGTAGTGGTCTCATATGCGCTTACGGTGGCGGTCATGCTGCCGGCCAGCGGCTGGCTGGCGGACCGGGTCGGCGTGCGCAATATCTTTTTCAGCGCCATTGTGTTGTTTACCGTCGGCTCGCTGTTCTGCGCTCAGGCCAGCACTCTCGATCAACTGATAATGTCCCGGGTGCTGCAAGGCGTCGGCGGCGCGATGATGGTACCAGTCGGGCGTCTGACGGTGATGAAAATCGTTCCACGCGATCAGTATATGGCGGCGATGACCTTCGTCACCCTGCCCGGCCAGGTTGGACCGCTGCTCGGCCCGGCGCTTGGCGGGGTACTGGTCGAATATGCCTCCTGGCACTGGATTTTCTTGATTAACATCCCGGTTGGCATCATCGGCGCTATCGCCACATTATGCCTGATGCCGAACTACACCCTGCAGACCCGGCGTTTTGATATTCTTGGTTTTATTCTGCTGGCGACAGGAATGGCCGCCCTGACGCTGGCGCTTGACGGCAAAAAAGGGCTGGGTATCTCGCCGCTGCTGCTCGCCGCGCTGGTCGTCGGCGGCCTGATGGCGATAGTTTTTTATTTGTGGCACGCCCGTGACAACGTTAACGCATTGTTTAGCCTCAAACTGTTTCGCAATAAAACCTTCTCGCTCGGTCTTGGCGGCAGCTTCGCCGGGCGTATCGGCAGCGGGATGTTACCGTTTATGACCCCGGTATTCCTGCAAATTGGCCTCGGCTTCTCGCCGTTCCACGCCGGGCTGATGATGATCCCCATGGTGCTGGGCAGCATGGGGATGAAACGCATCGTGGTGCAGGTAGTGAATCGCTTTGGCTATCGCCGCGTGCTGGTTTTCGCGACGCTCGGCCTGGCGCTGGTGAGTTTGCTGTTCATGGCCGTCGCACTGGCCGGCTGGTACTGGCTGCTGCCGCTAGTGCTGTTCCTGCAGGGCATGATTAACTCCAGCCGTTTCTCGTCGATGAATACTCTGACGCTAAAAGACCTGCCTGATGAGTTGGCCAGTAGCGGTAACAGCCTGCTCTCGATGGTTATGCAGCTCTCGATGAGTATCGGCGTGACCATCGCCGGGCTACTGCTCGGCATGTACGGCCAGCAGCATATCAGCGCCGATGCCCCAGCCGTTCATCAAGTTTTCCTCTACACCTATCTGAGCATGGCGGTGATTATCGCCCTCCCGGCGCTCATCTTTTCCCGTGTACCGAACGATGTCGGCAGCAACACCGTCATCCGCCGACGCAAAAGGAGTGAATCGTGAAACTTTGGCGCCCGGGTATCACCGGTAAGCTGTTCCTGGCTATTTTCGCCACCTGTATCGTGCTGCTGATTAGCATGCATTGGGCAGTGCGCATCAGCTTTGAGCGCGGCTTTATCGACTATATTAAACGCGGTAATGAACAACGACTAACGATGCTCGGCGACGCGCTGAGTGAACAGTACGAGCAGCACGGCGACTGGAAATTTTTGCGCAACAACGATCGTTTTATCTTCCAGTTACTGCGCACCTTCGAGCGCGATAACGACGAACGTCCACCGGGTGGGCCGGGTCCGCATGGCGAGCCAGGGCCAATGCCCGGCCCTGGCCCGCGGCCCGATATGCCGCCGCACGGCTGGCGCACGCAATTTTGGGTTGTCGATCAACAAGGGCGCGTGCTGGTAGGCCCGCGGGCGCCGGTCCCGCAGGACGGTACCCGCCGTAACATTGTCGTCGACGGCGTGACCGTCGGGGCGGTGATCGCCTCGCCGGTTGAGCGGCTCACGCGCAACACGGATATCAATTTCGACCGCCAGCAAAAACGCACCAGTTGGCTGATTGTCGCCCTTGCCACCCTCCTCGCCGCGCTGGCCACCTTCCCGCTGGCCCGCGGGCTGCTGGCGCCGGTCAAACGGCTGGTGGAAGGCACCCATAAGCTGGCGGCGGGCGATTTCTCCACCCGCGTCACGGTCACCGGCGGGGATGAACTGGGTCGTCTGGCGCAGGATTTTAACCAGCTTGCCAGTACGCTTGAGCGTAACCAACAGATGCGCCGCGATTTAATGGCCGATATTTCGCATGAACTCCGCACGCCGCTAGCGGTCCTGCGCGGTGAGCTGGAGGCTATTCAGGACGGAGTGCGTAAATTCACCCCGGATTCGATCTCTTCGCTGCAGGCGGAAGTCGGCACGCTTACCAAGCTGGTGGACGATCTGCATCAGTTGTCGATGTCCGATGAAGGCGCGTTAGCCTACCAGAAAGAGTCGGTGGATTTAATTGCGCTGCTGGAGGTCGCCGCAGGTGCATTCCGTGAACGCTTCGCCAGCCGGGGTTTAACCATCGGCGTCTCGCTGCCGGATAACGCTATCGTTTTCGGCGATCGCGATCGTCTGATGCAGCTGTTCAATAACCTGCTGGAAAACAGCCTACGCTATACCGACAGCGGCGGCCGCCTGCAGATTGACGCCAAACAAAATGGTCGCATGTTGACGCTCGATTTCGCCGATAGCGGCCCCGGCGTTAGCGACGAGCAGCTGGCGCGGCTCTGTGAGCGTTTTTATCGCACCGAGGGCTCACGCAACCGGGCCAGCGGTGGATCCGGTCTTGGGCTGGCAATCTGTATGAATATCGTCGCCGCCCACGGCGGCAGCCTGAACGCCGGTCATTCGCCTTTTGGCGGGGTTAGCATTAAAGTAGAGTTACCTCTGGAACAGGATTTATCGAGGGATGTATGAGCGAATTACCTATTGATGAAAACACGCCGCGCATTTTAATCGTGGAAGACGAGCCCAAACTCGGTCAGTTGTTGATCGACTATTTGCAAGCTGCGAGCTATGCGCCAACGCTCATTGCGCATGGCGATCAGGTACTGCCCTACGTCCGCCAGACGCCCCCGCATTTGATCCTGCTGGATTTAATGCTGCCGGGCACCGATGGCCTGACCCTGTGCCGCGAGATCCGCCGATTTTCCGAGATACCGATTGTGATGGTCACTGCCAAAATCGAGGAGATCGATCGCCTGCTGGGGCTGGAAATCGGCGCCGATGACTATATCTGCAAACCGTACAGCCCGCGTGAAGTCGTGGCCCGCGTGAAGACGATCCTGCGTCGCTGTAAACCACAGCGCGACCTGCAGGCTCTGGATGCGCAAAGTCCGCTAATTGTTGACGAAAGCCGCTTCCAGGCCTCGTGGCGCGAAAAAATGCTGGACCTGACTCCCGCCGAGTTTCGGCTATTAAAAACGCTGTCGCAGGAGCCGGGTAAAGTCTTCTCCCGCGAACAACTGCTCAATCATCTGTACGACGATTATCGCGTAGTTACCGACCGTACCATCGACAGCCATATTAAAAACCTGCGCCGTAAGCTGGAATCGCTGGACGCGGAGCAGTCGTTTATTCGCGCCGTCTACGGCGTTGGCTATCGCTGGGAAGCCGACGCCTGTAGAATGGCTTGAACATCGCGCCTCTTAGCGCAGAGAGGCGCGAAGGTTTACTCCCTCTTTCCACAGAGCTACAATGCCCGCCCTTAATGTGGGGACACTCCCCCGAATCGCCGTACCTGGTGCGGCGAGTCTGACCTGTCATCAGAACGAGAAAATCATGTTTAAACCGGAACTTCTTTCCCCGGCGGGAACGCTGAAAAATATGCGTTACGCTTTCGCTTATGGCGCCGATGCGGTCTACGCCGGCCAGCCGCGTTACTCACTGCGCGTCCGCAACAACGAATTCAACCACGAAAACCTGCAGCTCGGCATCAATGAGGCCCATGAGCTGGGGAAAAAATTCTATGTGGTGGTTAACATCGCGCCGCATAACGCCAAGCTGAAAACGTTCATTCGCGATCTCAAACCGGTAGTGGAAATGGGCCCGGACGCGCTGATTATGTCCGATCCTGGTTTAATCATGCTGGTGCGGGAAAACTTCCCTGATATGCCGATCCACCTGTCGGTACAGGCCAACGCCGTCAACTGGGCGACGGTGAAATTCTGGCAGCAAATGGGGTTGACCCGCGTGATCCTCTCCCGCGAACTGTCGCTGGACGAGATCGCCGAAATTCGCAGCCAGGTGCCGGAGATGGAAATTGAGATTTTCGTCCACGGCGCGCTGTGCATGGCCTACTCCGGCCGCTGCCTGCTCTCCGGCTATATCAATAAACGTGACCCTAACCAGGGCACCTGTACCAACGCCTGCCGCTGGGAGTACAACGTCCAGGAAGGCAAAGAAGATGACGTGGGTAATATCGTCCACAAGCATGAACCTATCCCGGTGCAGAACGTTGAACCGACTCTCGGTATCGGCGCGCCAACCGACCAGGTATTTATGATTGAGGAAGCCAAACGTCCGGGCGAGTATATGACCGCCTTTGAGGATGAGCATGGCACTTACATCATGAACTCCAAAGATCTGCGCGCTATTGCCCACGTTGAGCGTCTGACCCAGATGGGCGTTCATTCGCTGAAGATTGAAGGCCGCACCAAATCCTTCTACTACTGCGCCCGCACCGCCCAGGTGTACCGTAAAGCGATCGACGACGCCGCCGCCGGTAAACCGTTCGACACCAGTCTGCTGGAGACGCTGGAAGGTCTGGCCCACCGCGGCTATACCGAAGGCTTCCTGCGCCGCCACACCCACGACGACTATCAGAATTATGAATACGGCTATTCGGTTTCCGAACGCCAGCAGTTTGTCGGCGAATTCACCGGCAAGCGTCATGGTCATCTGGCCGAAGTGGCGGTGAAAAATAAGTTCTCGGTCGGCGACAGCCTGGAGGTCATGACTCCGCAAGGTAACGTCAACTTTACGCTCGAACATATGGAGAACGCCAAAGGCGAAGCAATGCCTGTCGCGCCGGGAGACGGTTATATCGTCTGGCTGCCGCTGCCGGAGGATATGGCGCTGGAGTATGGGTTGCTGATGCGTAATTTTAACGGCGAGTCGACGCGCAATCCGCATAAAAATTAGTTTATTGGCGTTATTTTTTCATTATGTATGGATATTAGAATCGGATCACATACCGTTTCGTTCGAAGCAGGTATCATCCATTTCGCTGAAAAACATAACCCATAAATGCTAGCTGTACCAGGAACCACCTCCTTAGCCTGCGTAATCTCCCTTACGCGGGCTTATTTTTTATGCATCCCATTTTCCCGACTTTCTTATTCCATGACGCCATTCATGCGATACACTGAGGATGACGACTAAGAATGAGGCGATAAAGGATGACCCAATTTCCAGCCAGCTTATTAATTCTCAACGGTAAAGGCGCGAATGAGCCACAACTGCGTGAAGCCGTTAATCTCCTGCGTGAAGAAGGTATCGAGATACATGTCCGCGTAACCTGGGAAAAAGGCGATGCGATTCGTTTTGTCGAGGAAGCCGAAACGCTCAAGGTGGCGACGGTAATTGCCGGCGGCGGCGATGGTACGATTAATGAAGTCGCCACCGCGCTGGTCGAGCGCGGCAGCAACATGGCGCTGGGAATACTCCCCCTCGGCACAGCCAATGATTTCGCCACCAGCGTCGGCATCCCGCAGGATTTAGCCAGCGCGCTGAAGCTGGCGATAGCCGGGCGCGATGTCCCTATTGATGTGGTACGCGTTAACAACGAGGCCGGGTTTATCAATATGGCCACCGGCGGCTTTGGCACCCGTATCACCACCGAAACGCCGGAAAAACTGAAAGCCGCGCTCGGCGGCGTCTCCTATCTGATTCACGGCCTGACCCGCATGGATACCCTGAAGCCGGACCGCTGCGAAATTCGCGGCGAGAACTTTCACTGGCAGGGTGACGCGCTGGTTATCGGCATCGGCAATGGCCGTCAGGCCGGCGGCGGCCAGCAACTGTGTCCTGAGGCATTAATTAACGACGGGCTACTGCATCTGCGTATTTTCACCGGCGAAGAGTTGCTGCCTGCGCTGTTTAGCACCCTCGCTAATCCCGATAATTCGCCAAATCTGATCGACGGCGTATCGCCGTGGTTTGAAGTCACCGCCGCCCATGAAATGACCTTCAACCTGGATGGCGAACCGCTGAGCGGCAAATCCTTCCGTATGGAAATCCTCGGCGAGGCGCTACGCTGCCGTCTGCCGCCGGACTGTATGTTACTGCGTTAAAACATCAGGGCGGGATATACCCGCCCTGATAACGTTATGAATATTCTACCCCTTCCCTGACGCCGCTTGCCTTACGGGCAAAGCCCGGCTGATCGACGCGAATAAACGGGCACAGACAAAACGCCAGCAGATAGAGCGCGGTATAGGCCA